>NZ_LEKS01000011.1:0-189433 GCF_001027725.1 Flavobacterium sp. ABG | reverse complement strand
GTAATTTCGAATCAAGTTAAAAAGTTGTGAAATAATTTTTAGAAATTTCTTTTGTTAGAAGTAGCAGATCATATACTTTTTGGCCAGAGCTTTTTAAGTACCTAATTTTCTAACTTCTCGCTTTGACGATCTCGCAAAGACGCCAAGCCGCTAAGTTTTTTCCTGTTTTTTCATTCAAACTTTGCGATTTTGCGACTCTGCAAGATTTTTACTTCCCCACAACTTTAGGACTTGATCCAAAATCTTATGCTAACAAGCTTTTAGTACTGAATAAGATACTATTAGAAAAAACAAAAGACCAAATCCAAAAGTTGTTGGGAAGCAACTTTTAGACTTGATCTGTTTTTTCATTTACTATATCATCATATGTAAATGAAATTCAATGATTTTATATGTATAAAAAATAGTACACTTACTCACTAAGATACAAATACCCTGATTTTGTATTTAATTTTTTATCAGCTCCGGTTCCGTATTCAATGGTATAGAAATAAGTGCCCGCCGGAAGCTTACCTGTTCCGACTTTTATTCCTTTACCAGCCATGAATCCATCGAAAACATTTCCTGTAGAATCATAATTGTTTGTTTTAAAAACTCTGGCTCCCCATCTATTATAAATCTCAACGGTATTATTAGGATAGTTTTCAATATTTTCAATTTTGAAATAATCATTTACTCCATCATTATTAGGTGAAACGGCATTATATGTCTTTAAATCTGATCCTGCTCCTGCCGTATCCTCCCTTTTTATCTTTGCTAAAGTAAAGATTCCTTTAGCATCGTTTTTAGTGACAGCTGTCACGACCTTACTCTGAAGATCGGAAACACTGTTAATGACTATCCATTTTTTGCTTTCGGGATTCCATTTTACAATTCCAATTTTTTTAGGATCTGAAATTATTTCGGACTGCGACATATCTTCAGACCAACTTAGTGAAATAAAAATATCAGCCTTATCGTTCTTATCTTTATCAATAACCCAATATTCATTATCAGCAATTAATTCTACCAAATCTTCTTTTGCGGAATGCGGGTACAATGCATCTGAATTCAAATTATAATATATTACATTTAAAATATTTACATCATCCAGACCTGATATAATATAACGCCTGTAACTTTTATTAGCTCCAATTGGAAATGTAAATTCCGATTTACCCATCTTAAATACATCTCCATCAACAAAACTTAAATCTGAAGCCAAGCTATTTACTGCATCAAAACCAAAAGTTATAGCCCCTCCAAAATCTCTATTGTTCAAAATCCCTTTTTCAAACAGAGCCATTCCATCTATAGAAATATTACCACGTAGATTAAAACTGGCATTTGAACGATTAGTATTCAAAAATTGAACATTTTTAAATTGAGATTCCATAGTTCCTTCTATATTTTGTATTTCTGAACCTGTAAATCTGGTGTAACCATTTTGTTTGTCATTGAAAGACACTACGCCATTATTACGAAAATTTTGTTTAAAAGAAACATCGCCATCATTCTGAAAACGCCCATCTACAGAATTAATGAAATCTCCGTATACAGAAACTACAGTATTCTCTTTTATTGAGACAATCCCATTATTTAAGACCTCATTATTTTGACCAAAACAAATCACAACTTGTAAAAAGAAAGCAGTTAGATATAATTTCATATTATTACTAAATTTATTTATTTCAATTCCCCATAAATGGTCTTTTTGCAATCTTAAATCCTCTTTTTTCATATTAAATATCTAATTTCAAAGCAAATAAACCACCAAACGGACAATTAAACAAAAGGAATTAATAATCAAAACGATTCGTTTTATAATCGTGAAAATTTTAAGTAAGCAGAATTAATTCGAATGAAAACAAAATTAACTTTAAATCAAAAAACAAGATGGAACAAGTACTATTCATAAGACCCGCTACCTAGTTATTGGTCAGGAATCTGCCCGCAAATGACATCCCCAAACGCCATAAAACAGACAGATAACCTGAAACAATATTTAAAAGAATAAAAATTGAAATTCACCCTCTTGTTCTAATGAAACATAAAACATCGTTTAATTACCTTAACAAGTTTAATCCATCCAAAACACAAACTTTTCATCGGCTTCATTATGGCAATCCGGTCTAATTCCATTATTCCATAAAAGATATTTATCTTACCTTTTAACGAAATCCGTGCAAACTTACAATAGCATAAACTAAAACCTTTTAATTAATCAACACCTGATCGATTGCAATTTATATTTGAAACAAAACCTTTCAAAATGCTACATTTTATTCGAGCAAAATTGCATACGACATACTGCTATCTCTTTAAATTATAGAAACAATTTTTCAGAAAACTTTGTCCCTAAATTTGTTAAGTATTCTTATTTTTTTTGATTTTTGATCTTCAATAAATACAATAAATCCCTTAATTAAGTGTTTATACAAATAGGTATTAAAGTGTTTCACTTTATGTCTATTATGTTTTATTTGTTAATATTTACAAGAGATGAAAAGTATATTGTTTTTAATTATATTGGTTGGGGTATCCTTACAGGGATATGCGCAGGATGAAATGAATAATAAATTCAAACCAATCCCCGCAAAAGAATCGGAAAAAAAAGAAGTTATTCCTCCGAAAGAGATTTCAACAAAGATTGCGCCGCCTGCTATTGTGGAAAAACCGGATCCATTGAAAATTGATCCTGCAGAACTTTTTAAAGATCCCAATTTATACAAAAAAGAAGCTAATATTGAAGGGATTTTTTACAGAAGAAATCAATATTTAGGAGGTTTTAAGACCAAATCCTTTACTTCTACAATTCGATACCGAGATGCTGCTTATGTGGATGGTGATAAGATAAAAATATATCTGAATGATAAGATCGTTGAACCGGAAGTTAGTCTCGATGGAACATTTAAAGAATTTAAAATAAAACTCACAGCAGGCATTAATAAAATCGATTTTGAAGCTCTAAATGAGGGCTTTGCTTCTCCGAATACTGCTCAGTTTGAGGTATATGATGACAAAGGTACCGTTATTAATGCAAGTGAATGGAATGTAGGTACAGGTTATAAAGCCACTATTATTTTATTTAAAGAGTAAAAGATTGTTACCGAAATAACCACCTGTAAAAAGGACGCCAATGAACGAAACTGTCTGATTTTGATTATTTTATGCCTTTGTATTTGGCAAATGCATAAAAACGGGTAGTTCTACGCTCTTGTAGGATTATACATTGCATTAAGTTTGTTACTTAATCCTAAATAACAATACCATGCAAGACAATCAAAATTCACCCATTCCAGCAGGATGGGTTGGCGGGTTTCCACCGGCAGGTTCACCAATGTTATATCCAATCCGAGATCTTTCCTCTTTACCTATGTTGGGTAATATGGATAATATTAACTTTCTCCAGCGTCAGCTTGGCGTAAGATGGCCCGAGTTTAGTTGGGAGACAGAGAAAGACAGTCCTACTAATACGAAACGATGCTATCAGCAATTTGCTCCCTATATCTCGAGAGCCGGTTATACCGATGAAGGAAGGGTATATTCCGTTATCTGTCCACAACAAGGAGTTTGGATCAAAGATGAGATTTGTATCAATGTCGAAGTTACTGTTACCGGACAAAGAGGCTGGGTTAATGAAGTAACCAAAGAGATCGCAATAGACATGACAGTGGAAGGCAAAATTTGGTTAACGCGAGATAAAAAAAAGGGAGGCATATTTAATGACATTTGGGCCTTTATGGAATATGGTCCTTTTAAATTTCCTTTAGATAAAGAGCACGCGATCCGAGTTACAACTCACAAACAAAATGATCCTACTCAACCCATTTTTGAGGTGATACATGGATTAAATCCTGAATTTGAAAATCCACCGTTTGCACTACACGAAGCTGAGGCATTTGCAACGGCCTTTCTTGCCGTAGAAATTGGTGCTATCAAAGAGACAAAAAGCTCCCTTGTGGATGGCTTTAATCATTTAATAATGAACATTTTCAATCTGGGTTCAGGAAATATGCTTCAGCCCGGAAACACCTTATCGTGGAATCTGTGGTTTACAGAACCTGCTCTGGTAAATAAGGAAGAGTGGAAAAATCATGCTAATTTCTGGAGAGATTCTATTGATATTCACCATCGTTCTCCTACCGGAAATGGTACTGATGCCAGGTATTTTGATGGTAGCACATTCAACCCAGAACAAAATGCGATAGATGAAATAGTTCAGGATATTATTGATTATGTTAAAAAACATATTTAGATAACGTAATTCTGGTGGAAATAAATTTGGGGTTAAATTCCAATTTTTTAAATCCCAAATTCCAACTTTTGGAACTTGAAATTCCAGAGACAAAACGTACTTGATTTTAAATACGTACAAATATAAAACCCCAATGTACTAAATGTATATTGGGGTTTATTTATATTTACGCTTCTGCTTTTAGAATCTGCTGTAGTGCTTATTTGGCTACTTTTTTAAATCTCATCATCGGGACATCACCTTCATTTAAATTTAATTTTCCCTCTTTATCAATCGTATAACTTGTGATTTTATTTATTTGTTGCAGGAACTGTTGCTCTCCTCCACCATCACAAAACATCATTGTTGTTGGTCCGGCCTCTCCAAAAGAAAGTTTTTTTCCGTCTAAAGTATAGGAAGCACTGTAGCCGTTACAACCATTATTTCCATACACTCTGGTTTCTTTCTGATCAAAAGTAAGTTGTGGTTTTTTGTTTGGAAATAATCCGTCAAAAGCGATTCTTGGCCCTGAAATATACTCTAACTCCCAGGTTGCATCATAAATGTTGGCGGTACTTTTTGTTTCTTTTGAGGCTTTGCAGGAACTAAAGAATACCGTTGAAATTGCTACGATCGCGATTACATAATTTTTCATAAATGTGATTGTTTTTTAATTAATGATTTTAATTTTTAATGATTGGAATTACTTTAGCAATATTCGTGCCTGATTGTACTTACAAATGTTTTTTTGTTTCAGGTTTCAGGTTCTAATTCAACACGAATAGTGAAAACTGAGATTATTAAACCATATAAGTCATATAAGAAAATATAAGTTGGGCTTAAATGACTTACATCACTTATCTCGTTTTGTTTCAGGTTTAAAGTTTCAAGTTTCAGGTTTTACTTCAACACTAATAATGGAAACTGAGATTATTAAACCATATAAGTCATATGAAAAAATATAAGTTGGGCTTAAATGACTTACATCACTTATATGGTTTTTGTTTCAAGTTTCAGGTTTCAGGTTTCAGGGTTATCATAATTCTATCATTTCGAGCGAAGTCGAGAAATCACATAAAGTACTAAGTTTCTATTTTCCATGATTTTGTCATACTGAGGAACGAAGTATCTTCGCAAGTAATTCCGTAAATTGAAGTTCAACAGTATCGATTCAGCAAACGGAGATCCTTCGTTCCTCAGGATGACAAACTGTACGGAGTTTCTGGTGTGATTTCTCGACTTCGCTCGAAATGACAGACCGCAACGTATAATTTACTGGTTTCAGGTTTCAGGTTCTGCTTCAACACGAATAATGAAAACTGAGATTATTAAACCGTATAAGTCATATGAGAAAATATAAGTTGGGCTTAAAATGACTTACATCACTTATATGGTTTAAAAACTTTGCCCCTTTGTACCTGAGAACCTCTGTAGCTTACCTACTTTTTAAACTGCTGAATACCGGATTGCAGCCATTCTTCATATTCAGTGACGTCTGGCATATATCCGACAGCTTTGTTCAAACTGTTCTCCTTCGTATCTAAAATAAGATAATACGGTTGTGCATTGGCTTTGTATCTTGTAATCTGGAAGTCACTCCATTTATTACCGATTGATTTTATTGTTTTTCCTGTTTCTTTGGAGACGTATTGCTCGCTTTCGGGTAGTTCTCTTTTATCATCAACATAGAGTGATATTAATACAACTTCATTGTTTAAAATCGACAATATTTTGGGATCGGACCAAACGTAATCTTCCATTTTTCGGCAGTTTACACAAGCAAATCCTGTAAAGTCCAAAAGAATAGGTTTGTTAACCGATTTCGCATATGCCAATCCTTTTTCATAATCTGTAAAAGCCATAATATCATGGGGGCCTTTGTGTGCGCCATCGGGCAATACTGTCGTAGAAATAGTATTTCCCGCTTTGGTACCTCCCACTCCATATGGAGATTCACCGTAAGTCATTGGTGGCGGGAAACCGCTGATTAATTTTAATGGTGCTCCCCATAAACCCGGAATCAGATAAATCGTAAAACTCAATACAATTAACCCTACAGACAAACGTCCTACAGAAATAGAGGAAGTTGGTGAGTCGTGTGGTAGTGTAATTTTTCCGAACAGATACAAGGTCAATGTACCAAATATGGCAATCCAAACTGCTAAGAATATTTCACGCTCAAACCAATGCAATTGCAAAACCAAATCGGCATTGGATAAAAATTTAAATGCCAGCGCCAATTCTAAAAAGCCTAAAAATACTTTCACGGTATTCAACCAGCCTCCCGATTTGGGTAATGTGTTTAACCAGCCCGGAAATAAAGCAAATAGCATAAAAGGCAATGCCAATGCGGAAGAAAAACCTAACATTCCGACAATTGGAGCAATACCGCCTTTAGATGCTGCTTCTACCAACAAAGTTCCGATAATGGGGCCTGTACAGGAAAACGACACTATAGCCAAAGCGAGTGCCATAAAAAGTATGCCTATAATACCGCCTCTGTCTGCCTGCTGATCGACTTTATTGGCCCAGGAATTAGGCAACATTATTTCGAAAGCACCTAGAAAAGAACTGGCAAACACCACTAACAGTACAAAGAAAACAACATTAAACCAGACGTTGGTAGACAAAGCATTTAAAGCATCAGCACCGAAAATAAGTGTAATCACTGAGCCTAAAAAAACATAAATCAGAATAATGGACAATCCGTATATAATGGCATTTTTAATTCCTTTGGCTCTGTTTTTACTTTGTTTGGTAAAGAAACTCACCGTCATTGGAATCATAGGAAACACGCAGGGTGTCAACAGTGCCGCGAATCCGGATAAAAAGGCTATAAAGAAAATAGTCCCTAAACCTGTTTCTGAATCTGAATTGTCCTTTTCTGTTACGAGAGGAGCTTTCAAATCTGCTTTTATCGTTTTTTGAGTGTTAATTGCCGAGGCTTCGATTTCTTTCGCTTCTAATGTTTTTAAGTTAAACTCAAAGTATTTGGTCTCGCTTATGCAGTTTTCTTTGCAAACCTGATAGGCTAGTTCGAGCTGAATAATTTCATTCTCTGTATTCGTATTTTTAATCGATTGTGTAAAAGCAACTTTGTTTGAAAAGAAAATTTCATCAACTCCAAAAATGTCGTTAAATTTTCTTTCTGTTTCACTTTCGGTCGCTTTTCCAATTAACTCATAATTTCCATCTTTTTTATGAAAGATCAGTTCTGCCGGCAGAGGTCCACCATCTGGGGTAAATTGTGAATAAACATGCCAACCGGTTTCAATGGTTCCGTTGACGGTAATCAAAAAATCAGCATCGGATTTCTTTTCTATTTTTGGAATCCATTTTACAGGATTTAAAATTTGTGCCTGCCCATTTACAAAAGCAAACAGCAGGAGCACTACATATAGTATTTTTTTCATGGTTTCAATTTAAGCAGAACGAGATGTTCCGGTTATCGTTTTGTTTTCGATCCTTTCTTTAATCTGCATAACAACTCTTTCGATGGCAACGGTGCTGCCATCGAAAAATAGTTGTCTACTCCTTTTTATTGGTTTAAAAAAAACTTTTTAAGGATTACATTTTATAAAGAAGTTGTTTACTTGGTTACATTAAAAAAGGTGTACTCTAATTTCAAAAAGAAACCATCTGATGTGATACGGTTCATCGAGCTGTACAGTTCTTTCCTGTAAGCCAAATCAATTCTCGCCTGACTATTGATGATAAACTGAATTGAAGGCACTACATCCATAAATGACTTACCATCGGCAGTGATCGTCTGACCTACAAACTCTAACATCGTATTAATGTTCGTTTGTTTATAGCTGGTGTATTTTTTGGGATGCATTAATCGTCCAACTGAAAAAGTGTAATTTATAGCACTCTTGCCTTGACTGTCCGGAAAGTTGTAGTTATTGTTATCAAAAGCCTGTCCATAACTTACTGTTGAACTTAGCGCCACTTTTTTAATTAATTGAGTGGCAACCAAACCGGCTTCATAACCCGTATTCATCCCCATCAAATCAATAGCTTCACTGCTAACCGGAGCATTGTTCCAGCTGTATCGCCCAAAAGCAGCCATTCTAAAATGACTTTGAAGATCATCTACGGAGAAAAAACGGTATTTGGCATAAACCCCTCCCCCTTTGTACTCCAATCCACTGTTCATATTATTTAAATAAGCAGAGGCTCGTACCATTAAATTTTTGTTGACACCCCAGGTAACTTCAGGCGACAAAGCATAGATGTTACCTCCGTCGAATTGGTTCTTCATCAAAGACTGTCCTACGCGGGCTGAAATAGAACCCGCCGGAGCATTACTCGCGGGTTCTGTTACAACAAATAATTCCTGTGCCTTACTATTAAATGAAACAAGCAACAAAAATAGGATTGATAATTGTCTCATTATTATATGGTTTTTAAATGATAATCGTTTTCATTTTCAACAGCATAACTTGGTTGATTTGAATACGTTTTACTTAATTTTTTGTATGCTTTCTGTGTTACAAAACCTTTGTCAATGACCTGATAGGCAGCTTCATTACCTGAAACCGGGTTTTTAGAATCAATAAACACAAAAGTGCCATCGGCTATTTTAAGCGTATTGTTTTCCAGTTTTTGCGTATCCACTTTTATCGTCAGCACCATAGAGCCAACAAAAAAGCCTGCTTTCTCGACTGCATTTTTAAGTACTTTAGGTTGTAATGCCACGTCTTTTTTAAAATAGACCGTAAACGTATTGGTGTTTAAATCGGTACTGATACTGTCTACTTCCGTCATTGCTTTTAATTGCTTATTTATGGCGTTAGAACACATTGAACAAGTTAATCCTGTTGCAATTATTTCAGCTTTAGAAATTTGAGCGTATGATTTTATGCTGCCAAGCATTACTAAAAGTGCAATGGCAAGAGATTTTATAGATAAGGTTTTCATTTTATTTGTTTTTTTTGATTTGTGCAATAATCTGAGCTTCTGTAGGATCGATCGCGATCAAATTTCCGGATGCATCAAAAAGATAAGTCGATGGTAACGCCTCTACTCCAAAAAGTACTGCCGTTTTCGCATCAAAACCTTTTGGGTCAATTAACTGCTGATGTTTCATTTTGTCTTTTGCTATGGCTTTCAACCACTTGTCTTTATCGGTATCAATTGAGATTCCAACGATTTCAAAATTTTGACCTTTATGCTTATCGTACATTTTGACCAAATTTTTATTCGCTAATCGACAAGGTGCACACCAGGAGGCCCAAAAATCAACCAAAACTGTTTTTCCTTTAAAAGAATTTAGTTTTACAGCTGCATTTTTATCATTTTGAAGTTGAATATTGGGAAGGTTATCACCTACTTTTATCTGTGCATTTGCTAATGAAAAACTTAAAATCATTAGGAATGCTACGGCTATATTTTTTATTTTAAACATAAAAATTTAATTTAGAGTGAAAGGTATTACTACTGTTTATGACATTCTACTTTCTTCGGAGTTTCTCTGTCGTATTGGCAACATCCGTGAAGGTTGTCATAAGCGGTAGTTGTAGCCGTGAATTTTTCGTTATCATATCCTGCATCGGATACTCGTTTTAGGATCTCCTCTAAATTGGTTTTCTTAGGGTCGTAAGTAACTACGGCAGTCTTTGTGTCTTTATTCCACTTTAATACAGCTGAATTAGTATTTGCTGCGGTTTCGATGGTCTTTTTGCACATGGCACAGTTTCCATTGATTTTCACAGTTTCAGTTACTTTATTTTTACTTTGCGCGTTGACAGTTGCCACTGATAGCAATAACGTTATTGCTACCAATACTTTATATATTGATTTCATGTTTTTTAAATATTAGAATGAATTTATCCGACGGGTACAACAGAAACTATAGCAGATACAGCTATGTTCTGAAACTAATACGGATTTAATAAATGATTTTGTTGCCTGAACAGGCTTAAATTTGACGCACTTACGGCTGTCAAAGAAGAAAATCTAGCTTATTTTAGGAGGAAGCCAGATAGAACGAAAATCAGAAGAAATAAACACTTCTGAATAAAAATAAGTTTGTCTGCGATCTGAAAAATCAAAAAGAGTGTCGTTTGCTTCCTGAAAAACAACCATTGGGCTAAAACCACAATACATTACAGGACAACCACAAGAAACTCCCGAACAACTGCTATCGCAATCGTGTTTGGTTTCTTTAGACTTCTTTTCCTTACAACAAGATTTTTCTGAAGATTCTTTTTTACAGCATGACATTTCGGTCTTATTACCACTATTATGTGCAAAAGATTGCGTTGGACTTAAAAAGAGTCCAAGAATAAGTAGAAGTAATATGTAGCTGTTTTTCGGCATTTCGGATACAAACATACAATTATATTGAGTATCGAGTTGTTAAGTTTTTTGTAAAAAAATCAAGAAGACTATAGTTGGCCTCAGAAAAACAGCACTCTTTTTTCTAAACAACTGAATATTAAGACCACATAGAGAAAGTGTCTTTCCACAAAAGAGTATTTTTCTTCCGCAGTTTAACACTTTGTACAGCTAAAAAATAAGTTTACAGCTATGAATTTGAAATCAACACTAAACAATTAAATATCAGCAAGTTAAAAATCTCTACCAATACTTTCAAATTTAGTACTTTCTTCACCCCTATTTTCATTCAAAAAAAGCTATTAAATTTTACTTAATGGGCTCCCGAAAGCCATTCAAAAGCGTTAACAAAAAAATAACAAAGTCAGATTAAACTCATTATTAAACGATTAACTTCAACACAAAGCTATTTAAGGGCAAAATCTACTACAAAAACAGGTATTTCTACCTGCCCTTGTGAGTAGGCAATAAAGTAGCTTTGTTGTATCAAAACTATTATAAATTAACTTAATCTATTTTATTATGGAAGAATACATTGGAATTGTAAAGCTTTTTGCGGGAAATTTTGCGCCAAGAGGATGGGCCTTATGTAATGGACAAATAATGTCAATTGCTCAGAATACGGCATTATTTTCAATTTTAGGTACTACTTACGGAGGTAATGGTCAAACTACATTCGCCTTGCCTAACCTACAAGGTAACGTAGCTATTGGTGCTGGAACAAGCCCAAGCGGAAGTTATGTTCAAGGACAAACAGCAGGTACTACAACAACGAGCATTCTAACAAGTAACCTTCCAACACACGTTCACGCAGGTGTAGGGACTATATCTGTAAGTAGTGCTAATGCTACAGATTCTACACCGGTAGCCGGTGCTTCTATTGCTATCCCGGGATCGATCGTATCAAGAGTATTTGCGCCAACGTTAGGATTTGCAACATCAACCCCAAGTGTTAATTTGGCAAGTTCTATCACTACCGGTGCGACTGGAAGTAATATTCCAATCTCAATAATGCAGCCTTATTTGGCATTGACGTACATCATTTGTCTTGAAGGTATTTTCCCTTCCAGAAATTAAAAGATAAGATTATTTTTTTAGGCTATATGACCATTGTGGTATTTCACTAAAATCATATACCAATTGAATTTTTGAATAATCTCTGAGATTATACATCGATACTAAACAATAAGGATTTGTAATAAAAGACTCTGCCGTTCTTAACGTAATGTCTTCAAATATCTTTAATTCAGTAAAAATGGCAATATCAGGATGATTACTAAAATTTTCAGGCAGATCATAAAAAGAACTTTCCAATTTTGAATTGTGATTTTCTCTGCCGCAATGTTCTTTGTTTATTGTAAATAATCTATCAACAAATACGTTATCAGGATAGGGCTGCATTTCTTTGTAGCCCTTTATTCCATCTATAGTGTATTTAAGGTAAGGCTCATAATCAAAAAAGGTATAGGCCAGATCAATACTTATTTCTTCGGGAATTAATATAGCATCAGAAGCTAATTGTCTGGTAATATTTCTCATGATCGCGACCTGCGGTTCACGCGTAAGCGCATAATGCATGGTTTCGGATATGGCAAGATCTATAGTAAAATCAACTGGTTTTGTATACGTAATAGCATTAGTTTCAACTAAATGAATATTATACTCTTCAAGACCAATGACAGAAACAAGTTCCTGTACAGAAGAGATTGATTCTGCATTAATATCGAGTAAAAGAGCATTAATTTTCTCTTTACTAAATAACGGAAGCAACGGTAAAATTAGTGTCGCATACGGACCACATCCGGCATATAGTACATTAATACTTCTTTCGGGAAAATCTATACTTAATTTAGTTAAAGCCTTATAAATACCTTTTATAAAAAAAACTGTACGCAAACTGTCATCAACGCAATCTGCGGCTTCGGAACTAGATAAAGCAATACCGCCTTTTACGAAGGTCTCATTGCTCTCAGAAATAAAAATCTTGGTCACTTTTTTATAAAAACCTGAAAGTTCTCCGGCACATCGTATATGCTCATCAACAGTATTTGATGCAATGATAGATTTCGCAATAAATGTAAGTTCCTGTTTATACATGTTTTACAACCTTATATATTATTCTATTTAAAGTTAGAAATATAAGTTAAAATAGTATACAGTAATACTAACAGATCAATTTAATATCAATAAATTATGAAAAAACTTTACTTATTATTAATCCTTCTGTTTTTTGCGATGCACCACATTGCCGCACAAACTACAGAAACATTTGAAACGGCAACTGTAGGTGCTTCCAGTTTTACAAACGGTACAAAAACGTTTAACTTAAGCAGCAGCTACCTTAGCTTTAAAGTTTTCAATCTTCCTGGTCAGGGTTACAACGGTTCGAATAATTTTCTTCAGGTCGAAGACTCTTCAGGCTCAGCAGCTCTTGGTCAAACAGGCACTTTTACAGATGTAACTGGGAGTTTTAAACTCAGCAGCTTATGGATTTATGTAACTGGTAGTGCTGCCTTTACTGCAGGTGTCACAAGTAATGGATTGGCCGGGGACATCACTTTCAGAGGAAAACTGGGAGGGGTTACCCAATTTACTGTCGTTAAAACTACGACCGGGGCTAGCATTCCTCTGACACTTCCCGGCAACGGTTTTCTGTTTATCAACTTCGCTACCGAAGGAGGTTCAAATAATACGACTACAATAATAGATCAACTTGAAATTCAATTAAGCAACAATTATGATTATTTTGCTGTTGATAATTTTATATTTTCAAATGGTGCAGTAGCACCAACAGTAAGTACTACAACAGCAACAGGTACCGGATCTGTAAAAGCCACCATGGGTGGTAATGTAACAGCCGATGGTGGTGATGCTACTATAGAAAGAGGAATCGTTTGGGGCACAGCAGTCAACCCGACTACTGCCAACAATAAATTCCAAATCGGAACAGGAACGGGAATCTACTCAGGTATCGTTTCTTCCTTTCCCCCATCAACGCTTATTCATTATAGAGCTTATGCTACAAATAGCGGAGGTACTGCATATGGGAATGATTTAACATTTACAACAACAGCAGCTTTAAACACTTCCTCAACACCATCTAGCAACGTATCCTGTAATGGAGGTAATAATGGTGTAGGAGCAGCAACTGTAACGGGAGGCTCCGGAGGTTATACCTATTCTTGGGCACCTTCAGGAGGTAACGGATCAATAGCTACCGGTTTAGCTGCGAATACTTATACCCTTACTATTACTGATAGTGAAGGCACAATAATAACACGAACATATAATATTACACAACCCACAGCTATTAGTTTAGTTACCGGATCAAGTAGTAACGTATCCTGTAATGGCGGTAATAATGGTGTAGCCAGTGTGACGCCTACCGGTGGAACACCCGGATATTCCTATTCATGGGCACCATCTGGAGGAACAGGTTCTACTGCTTCCGGTTTAGCAGCAGGTACCTATACGGTAACAGTTACAGATGCCAATACTTGTCAGGCAACAAGAACATTTAATATTGGACAACCGGCTGCAGCACTTAGTCTCGCAACAGGCTCCAGCAGCGATGTGTCTTGTAACGGAGGTTCAAATGGTGTAGCAAGTGTAACGCCTACCGGTGGAACACCCGGATATACCTATTCATGGGCACCATCAGGAGGAACGGGTTCAACTGCTGCAGGTTTAGCAGCAGGGACTTATACGGTAACGGTTACTGATAATAATACATGTCAGGCAACCAGAACATTTGTTATAAATCAACCAGCAGCACCTCTTAGTCTGGCAACAGGATCTAGCAGCGATATATCTTGTAACGGAGGTGCCAACGGTGTGGCTAGCGTTAGCCCTACTGGAGGAACATTTCCTTACACTTACTCCTGGGCACCATCAGGTGGAACCGGATCAACGGCCGCAGGTTTAACAGCAGGAACTTATACGGTAACAGTTACCGATAATAATACCTGTCAGTCAACCAGAACATATGTTATAAATGAACCAGCAGCACCAATTAGTCTGGCAACAGGATCTAGTAGTGATGTATCCTGTAACGGAGGTGCTAACGGTGTAGCAAGTGTTTCTCCTACTGGTGGAACATTTCCTTATACCTATTCATGGGCACCGTCTGGTGGAACCGGATCAACGGCTGCAGGTTTAACAGCAGGAACTTATACGGTAACAGTTACCGATAATAATACCTGTCAGTCAACCAGAACGTTTGTCATAGGTGAACCAGCAGCGCCACTTAGTCTGGCTACAGGATCCAGCAGTGATGTATCTTGTAACGGAGGTGCCAATGGTATAGCAAGTGTTACTCCAACCGGTGGAACATTTCCTTACGCCTTCTCTTGGGCACCATCCGGTGGAACCGGTTCAACGGCTACTGGTTTAGCAGCAGGTACTTATACCGTAACTGTTACGGATAATAATACGTGTCAGACAACCAGAACATTTGTTATAGGAGAACCAGCAACTGCACTTGTAGCTTCAGATGGAGGGCAAACCAATGTTTCCTGTAATTTGGGAGCTAACGGATCTGCTACTGTTAATGCAACAGGTGGAACTCCAACTTATACCTATTCGTGGGCACCCGCAGGCGGAACTGCTGCAACAGCAACAGGATTGACTGCAGGAACATACACTGCGACTGTTACAGACGCCAACGGATGTACAGCAACACAAAGTTTTACTATTACAGAGCCAACGGCTATTATTGCAAGTGCAGCAGCACAAACTAATGTAAATTGCAATGGAGGCTCCAACGGATCTGCCGCTGTAACTGCAACCGGAGGAACGGGTAGCTATACTTACTCTTGGGCACCATCTGGTGGAACTGCAGCAACAGCAGCAGGACTTACAGCCGGAACATACACTGCAACTGTTACAGATGCTAACGGATGTACTGGAACGCAAAGTTTTACTATTACCGAGCCAACTGCTATTATTGCAAGCGCAGCAGCTCAAAATAATGTGAGTTGTAATGGAGGTGCCAACGGTACCGCTACTGTAAGTGCAACCGGAGGAACTGGAGCTTATACGTATTCATGGGCACCAACTGGTGGAACAGCCGATACAGCAGCAGGATTAACTGCAGGTACTTATACTGCAACTGTTACAGATGCTAACGGATGTACTGGAACGCAAAGTTTTACTATTACTGAACCCGCAGCACTTGTAGCTTCAGATGGAGGACAAACAAATGTATCTTGTAATTCAGGAGCTAATGGAACGGCTACTGTTAGTGTAACAGGAGGAACAGGTTCTTATACTTATTCATGGGCACCAGCTGGCGGAACTGCTGCTACGGCTTCAGGATTAACTGCCGGTAGCTACACTGTAACGGTGACAGATGCCAATACTTGTTCTACTACACAAAGTTTTACGATCACAGAACCAGCTTCACTTGTAGCTTCAGATGGAGGTCAAACGAATGTTTCCTGTAATTCAGGAGCTAACGGATCTGCTACTGTAAGTGCAACCGGAGGAACTGGAACCTATACCTATTCATGGGCACCAACTGGTGGAACTGCTGCAACTGCAACAGGATTGACAGCTGGAACATATACAGCAATTGTTACAGATGCTAACGGATGTGCAGCAACTCAAAGTTTTACCATTACTGAACCAACTGCTATTGTTGCGGCTCCTGTCGCACAAACCAACATCGCTTGTAATGGAGGTGCTACCGGATCTGCTACCGTAACTGCAACCGGAGGAACTGGAACTTATACTTACTCTTGGGCACCAGCTGGCGGAACTGCTGCAACAGCATCAGGATTGACAGCCGGCACCTATACAGCAACTGTTACAGATGCAAACGGATGTTCAGCAACTCAGAGTTTTACTCTTACAGAGCCAACTGCTATTGTTGCAACTTTAGCAGCGCAAACCAATGTATCTTGTAACGGAGGTGCTAACGGTTCAGCTACTGTAAGTGCTACTGGAGGAACAGGTAGCTATACCTATTCCTGGTCGCCATCTGGAGGAACTGCTGCAACAGCAGCAGGATTAACTGCAGGTACTTATACCGCAACTGTTACAGATGCAAACGGTTGTACCGCAACTCAAAGTTTTACTCTTACTCAACCTGCTCCACTTGTTGCTTCAGATGGAGGACAAACCAATATTTCCTGTAATTCAGGATCTAATGGATCAGCAACAGTTAGTGTAACTGGAGGAACGGGTTCTTATACGTACACATGGGCACCAACTGGCGGAACTGCTGCAACAGCGACAGGATTGACAGCTGGAACTTATACAGTAACCGTAGAAGATGGTAATGGATGTACTACAACACAAAGTTTTACTATTACTGAACCAACTTTACTAGTAGCTTCAGATGGAGGACAAACCAATGTGTCTTGTAATTCAGGAGCTAACGGATCTGCTACTGTAAGTGCAACCGGAGGAACTGGAACTTATACCTATTCATGGACACCAACTGGAGGAACTGCTGCAACTGCAACAGGATTGACAGCTGGAACATATACAGCAATTGTTACAGATGCTAACGGATGCACGGCTACTCAAAGTTTTACGATCACAGAACCAACTGCTATTGTTGCGGCTCCTGTCGCGCAAACCAACATCGCTTGTAATGGGGGGGCTACTGGATCTGCTACTGTAACTGCAACCGGAGGAACTGGAACTTATACTTACTCTTGGGCACCAGCTGGCGGAACTGCTGCTACAGCAACAGGGCTTACAGCCGGAACCTATACTGCAACTGTTACAGATGCTAACGGATGTTCAGCAACTCAAAGTTTTACTCTTACAGAGCCAACTGCTATTATTGCAAGTGCAGCAGCGCAAAACAATGTGAGTTGTAATGGAGGAGCCAACGGTACAGCTACTGTAAGTGCAACCGGAGGAACTGGAGCATATACCTATTCATGGGCACCAACTGGTGGAACAGCCGATACAGCAGCAGGATTAACTGCAGGAACTTATACCGTGACTGTTACAGATGCTAACGGATGTACTGGAACGCAAAGTTTTACTATTACTGAACCTGCAGCACTTGTAGCTTCACAGGGAGGACAAACCAATGTATCTTGTAATTCAGGATCTAATGGATCAGCTACTGTTAGTGTAACTGGTGGAACAGGTAGTTATACCTACACATGGGCACCAACTGGTGGAACTGCCGATACTGCTTCGGGATTAACTGCAGGAACTTATACAGTGACTGTAACGGACGCTAATGGTTGTACTACAACACAAAGTTTTACGATTACTGAACCGGCAATTCTTGTTGCTTCAGATGGAGGGCAAACCAATGTATCTTGTAATTCAGGAGCTAATGGATCTGCAACTGTTAATGTAGTTGGAGGAACTGGTACTTATACGTACTCATGGGCGCCTTCTGGTGGAACTGCTGCAACAGCAACAGGATTAACAGCAGGAACATACACAGTAACTGTTACAGACGCCAACGGATGTTCAGCAACACAAAGTTTTACGATTACAGAACCGGCAGCCCTTGTGGCTTCGGCAGGAGCTCAGAACAATGTATCTTGTAATTCAGGATCTAATGGATCGGCTACAGTTAGTGTAACCGGAGGAACTGGAACTTATACGTACTCATGGGCACCTTCAGGTGGAACTGCTGCAACCGCTTCAGGATTGACTGCAGGAACTTATACAGTGACTGTAGAGGATGCTAATGGATGTACGACAACACAAAGTTTTACTATTACTGAACCGACAGTACTTGTTGCTTCAGATGGAGGACAAACCAATGTATCTTGTAATTCAGGAGCTGACGGATCTGCTACTGTTAATGTAACCGGAGGAACTACAACCTATACCTATTCATGGGCGCCTTCAGGTGGAACTGCAGCAACAGCAACAGGATTAACAGCAGGAACATACACAGTAACTGTTACAGATGCAAACGGATGTTCAGCAACACAAAGTTTTACCATTACTGAACCAACTGCTCTTGTAGCTTCAGATGGCGGACAAACCAATGTAAGCTGTAATTCAGGATCTAATGGATCTGCTACTGTAACTGCAACCGGAGGAACTGGAACTTATACCTATTCATGGGCACCAGCTGGTGGAACTGCTGCAACAGCATCAGGTCTTACAGCCGGAACATACACAGCAACTGTTACAGATGCAAACGGATGTGCTACAACTCAAAGTTTTACGATCACAGAACCGGCAGTCCTTGTGGCTTCGGCAGCAGCTCAAGACAATGTCTCTTGTAATTCAGGTTCTAATGGATCTGCTACTGTTAGTGTAACCGGAGGAACTGGAACTTATACGTACTCATGGGCACCTTCAGGAGGAACTGCTGCAACCGCTTCAGGATTGAATGCAGGAACTTATACAGTGATTGTAGAGGATGCTAATGGATGCACGACAACACAAAGTTTTACTATTACTGAACCGACAGTACTTGTTGCTTCAGATGGAGGACAAACAAATGTGGCCTGTAACTCAGGAACTGACGGATCTGCTACTGTAACTGCAACCGGAGGAACTGGAGCTTATACGTATTCATGGGCACCAGCTGGTGGAACTGCTGCTACAGCTTCAGGATTAACAGCAGGAACTTATACAGCAACGGTTACAGATGCTAACGGATGTTCAGCAACACAAAGTTTTACTATTACTGAACCGACAGCACTTGTGGCTTCAATTGGTTCTCAAACAAATGTTGCTTGTAACTCAGGATCTGACGGATCTGCTACTGTAACTGCAACTGGAGGAACTGGAACTTATACCTATTCATGGTCACCATCCGGTGGAACTGCGGCTACGGCTTCAGGTTTAATTGCAGGAATCTATACAGCAACTGTAACAGATGCTAACGGATGTACCGCAACACAAAGCTTTACTATTACACAACCAACCGCTATTGTTGCGACTGCAGCTGGACAAACAGATGTTACTTGTAACGGAGCTGCTACAGGTTCAGCAACAGTAAGTGCAACCGGAGGAACTGGAGCTTATACGTATTCTTGGGCACCAACTGGTGGAACTGCCGATACTGCTTCAGGATTAACTGCAGGAACTTATACAGTGACTGTAACGGACGCTAATGGTTGTACAGGTACACAAAGCTTTACGATCACTCAACCGGTAGCTTTAGATGCTATAGTTGCACAAACAAATGTAACTTGTATTGGAGGCGCTGATGGATCAGCAACAGTTAGCGCAGCTGGTGGTACATCTCCATACACTTATATCTGGTCACCAACTGGAGGAACAGCTGATACAGCAACGGGATTAACTGCCGGAACCTATACAGTAGTAATTACAGATGCAAATGGATGTACTTTAACAAAAACAGCTGTTATATCAACTAACCCTGATACTACAGCTCCGGTACCGAATGTAACAAACTTACCGGATATCACTAACTATTGTGCTATTACATCGTCTGAAATTGCAATTCCAACAGCAACTGATGCTTGTGCAGGAACAATAAATGCTACAACAACTGACCCATTAAATTATACCGCAGTAGGTACTTATGTAATTACTTGGACGTATGATGATGGTCATGGCAATAGTTCAACACAAAATCAAACACTAAATGTCCTTGCTTCACCTATTGAAGGTGTAACTTTAAGTGATGTTACTGCTACTTTTGACGGAAGTTTACATACTATTGAGGTTGCAGGACTTCCAGCTGGAGCTAGTGTCCTATACACTATATCGCCGATAACAGGAAGTGAAAATGGTGCTATTGACGCAGGAACTTATTTGGTTACTGCATTTGTATCGCCAGCACCAGGAACTAATTGCTCGCTAATTACGCTAAATGCAAATCTTACCATTAATAAAGCTCCACAACAAATTACTTTTGGTGCTTTACCGGTTAAAACTCTTGGAGCAATCAACGATTTTACTTTAGGAGCTTTCTCTGACTCAGGTTTGCCAATACGTTATTCTGCGACATTTACTTCTCCTCTACCACCGGCCACTGTTACTGCCGCAGGTTTAGTAAGCATGATTAGATCAGGTCAGATACTTATTACAGCTCATCAGGATGGTGACAGTAATTATTTACCGGCAACATCTATTTCGCAGAATTTAGTAATAATGAACAACAATGCCGATCTTACAAAACTGACAATTGGTACTACTGTTTATGATAATCCGGCACAACAGATTAATTATTTGATGACGTGCGACGAAGGAAACAGTCTTACTATTTCAGCTTTAAACGGATCAAATGCAACTATCAGTCCGGCTGCTACTTTTACTATTCCATTACCTAAACCGGGAATTTACAATCAAGTTCTTACGGTAACTTCAGAAGATGCAAGCGTTGTTAAAAACTATACCATTACAGTATCAAAACCATTCAATTTCTTTGATATTGCTCGTCAGAAATTTAATAACGTGCTGCTTGTAAACAACAATCCACAAACAAATGGTGGTTACGAATTTGTTGCTTACCAATGGTTTAAAAACGGTCAATTAGTTGGAACAGGTCAATACTATTCAGCTGGAGATAACATCAACAACACGTTAGATTCTACTGCTGATTATATGGTAAAAATGACAACTAAAGATGGAAAAGTACTGCAAACATGTCCTACTAAGATTCCAGTAGTGAACTCGCTAACAGCTAAAGTTTATCCAAACCCAATTCAAGTAGGGAAAGTGGTAACTGTTGAAGCTGACTATCCTGAGGAGGAATTGCAGAACATGCAGATAAGCTTATATACTGTTACTGGTCAACTGGTAAAAACAATGAAATCATCGACAGTAAAAACAGAAATACAATTACCTCTGGCAACAGAGAGCAATATGTATATTGTAGTTATTGAAACTGCAAATGTTAGAAAAACACTGAAAGTAATTGTAAATAAATAAAATCTGCCGGTGCCGCTTCAACAACGGCACCGGCATAAAATAACTTTAAGATGAAAAAATATATAATAAACTATATAACATCGTTATCGATGATTACAGCACTTTTAGGCTCCGTCTTAAATAGTTTTGGTCAGGATAAAAAACATGAGTTTTCAATTGCAGTCGGTGGTCCCTCCTCTTTTTTAGATTATAAGACTTCCGGTCAATTGGTAGAAGGAAACGGATTTAGTGCCGGTTTACGTTATGCTTATTATTTAAGTGAAAATTTAAGTATCGGAATTGGCGCAGAATACCAGTCCTATAATACCGATGCTAAATTTCAAACGATCTCCGGGCGCTATGCGGCTACTGACTCTGAAAAGGAATCATTCCAATTTAGATTCAGAGCAACCAATTTAAGAGAAGAGCAAAAACTAGGCTATATCAATGTTCCGCTTCACATTCAATTTGAAACTCCCGGAACAACTAAACTGTATGTTGCAGCCGGAGCCAAAATAGGTTTTGCTATAAACGGAAGCTATGAATCCACGATACAAAATCTAACGACAAGTGGTTATTATCCACAATATAATGTCGAATTATTTGGTCCAGCCTTCGCAGGATTCGGAAGTACAAATAATGTAAAAGTAGGTAAACAGGATCTTAATGCCGAAGTGTCTTACTCTGTCACTTTTGAAACAGGAGTGAAACAAATAATTGGAGACAAAAGTTCGATCTATCTAGGCGCGTATTTAGACTATGGATTGAATAATGTATATGACAGAAATACCAGTAAACATCTGGTTCAATACAATCCCGGGACAACTGCTCAATTAGAGCACAATACGGTATTGGATTCACCATTTACAAATGATGTGAGATTGGTTTCTTTGGGATTAAAACTAAGATTTGCAATTCGATAAACCCTTACAATTTAGATAATTTCCCTTGAATTCATTAAGACCAGTAAAGTCAGCTTTACTGGTTTTTTTATGGAACAAATCAGAAAATTGTCAAGCACTAAAATTAAGCGCAAATAGTAATCCTTCTACAGTGAAAAAAAGTCCTTTTAATTCGTTTGATTCTATTCAACTCTTTTTATGATACTGGTAATGAGGTTATTTCAATTTGTGTGCTTCGATCTTTCTTTTGTTCTTTTTTTTCACGCAGATTTAGCAGATTTGACAGATTTTTTTTTTTTGCTTCTTCCAAAAATCCGTCAAATCTGCTAAATCTGCGTGCTATTTAATTCTGAAATTATCTGTTTTAATACTATTCTGCAAAAGCTAACAATTCCTATTCGAAGTTCTAAACGTGCTTTCTTAAAATTCTATCTAACTCTTTTTTAAGTTACTGATAAGCACGTTGTTTGTATTTCTTGTTTTAGAGTATTTTGCCATGAATTTCACCAATTACCACATTTTTTTTGCCCCTGATTAAAAGGATTTAGACAGATTATCTAATTATTTTAATCCTTTTGTTTTTTACGCAGATTTGCTTAGCCTGTTTGCTATACCCAGGCTGCTTTTTTTTATTGTCTTCCGCGAAAATCCGCAAAATCCGCAAAATCCGCAAAATCTGCGTGCTATTTTATTTTACTTACATCCCGCAAAATAATCGAGTTCAGGTTAAAAGAATTTGCTCTTAGCTTTCTATTATCAACTTCTAAATATTTTTCTCCAGATCACAGAATACTATTTATAAAAACACCGCAGCTTTTGGGTTTGGCCAATTTCGATCTCTAGTACGAACAAACTTTTTTATTCAATTTGAAAAAAAATCAAAACAACTCCAATACCTGCAGTTCAATCGAATTCAAATATACCTCAATCTTTCCTCTTCAAGATCCAGATAGCGAAATTGGTTTCGAATGATTTCTTCATTCAGAGTCGCCTCTTCTTTATTTCTTTTAATGAGCCAGGCTCTTTGTTCGCTTAATATTTCTATATAAACCACTTTACATTCCTCGGCCATTGTTATATCAGTGGTCATTTGTTTGTTATCCTCCCATTTCCGCGCCAATTGTTGCAAGGCCGGTTGTTCCTTAAGTACTTCACTATACTTGGTATATAAATGCTCCAAAGCCTTTTCTGCCAGTTGTCTTCGAATTAAAATTACCATTTCCTCTTCGGGAACTACCTGATCAGGATCGTTTAAATGTATTTTTCGTATTAAAAAAGGCAAAGTCAACCCCTGAATGAGCAAAGTCAACAGTATAACAACAAATGTGATAAAGAGAATTAAATTTCGCTGCGGAAAAAGTTCACCATTATCCAAATGCAATGGAATCGACAAGGCTGCAGCAAGTGAAACCACCCCACGCATTCCCGACCATCCAAGTACTATCGGGACTCTGTAACCCGGATGTCTCGAATCTGCCACTGTAATAAAATTACGGGCAATAAGCGTAATAATTACAGCGCCGTAAGCAGATATAATTCGCGCTATTATTATCACAGCAGTAATCAAAACACCATAACCAATCGCAGCTGAAATACTAACGCCTTCGAGACCTTCTGTAATTTCAGGTAAATCCAATCCGATTAATAAAAATACGATGCCATTCAAAACAAAACACAAACTTTCCCATACACTTGATCCTCTTATACGAGAGCGACTGCTAAGAAAATGATGTCGGTAATACGATAAAAATAAACCGCCACTTACAACCGCTAATACACCGGAACTGTGTACTTCTTCGGCCGCCATATACATGATATAAGGTGCAATAAGAGTCAAAACAATATCAATATTAGAGTCGGTTGGTAGGTATTTATGGGCTTTCATAAAAATGAATGCAATTAGTAAACCAATACCAACACCGCCAATTAACATCCAACCAAAATTCAGTGTGGCTTCGTACCAAATAAACTGGCCCGTTGCCACTGCAATCATCGCAAAACGAAAAATAATAAGCGAAGAAGCATCATTCAGCAGACTTTCCCCTTCCAAAATAGAAGAAAATCTTTTAGGCACTTTTACAAATTTTAAAATGGCTCCCGCACTTACGGCATCAGGAGGCGAAATAATTCCGCCCAATAAAAAACCCAAAGCCAGTGAAAATCCCGGAATAAAATAATTCGCCACAAAAGCAACTGACATTGCAGTAAGAAATACCACTACGAAAGCAAAACTGGCAATAATTCGTCGCCATCGCCAAAGTTCTTTCCATGAAATTGCCCATGCGGCTTCATACAATAAAGGTGGTAAAAATATAATAAAAAGCAACTCCGGTTGTATATGCAGAATCGGAACACCGGGAATAAAACTAATTCCCAATCCAGCCAAAACCAATACTACCGGGTACGCAACTTTTATCTTGTTGGCCAACATTATTAAAAATAAAATAACCACAATAAGACTTAAATAAAATGGAAAGTTTTCAATCATTTGATTCCTTATTTAATTGATTTATAAAGATATAAAATTGATAAATCCGGGCTTGTTATTTTTACATAGAGTTCAAAAAATCTAAAACTTACTCACCGCATCAACAAAATAAGGAGAATCGTTCCATCTAATTTTTTTATAGCTAAAATTAGCTTTAAGTGCCTCCGGCAAACAACTCCAAATCGCTTCATTCATCTTTTCTAACAGTAACTTTTTAGAAAAAGTATCCGATACCACAAAACTGATTTCACGTACCGGCTTTGGGTCTTTAAAAGGTTTAAAAAGCGTATTTTCCTTTTCGTTTAAAATAGAAAGCTGTGGAATAATAGCAAAACCTAACTCCGCACGAACCAAATTTTTGAGTGTTTCAATGGAACTTATATCGTAACTAAACTGCTCTTTTATTTTTCCCGGTGTTTTCAAACCACAGATATCCAATAATTGTGCATTGTAACAATACTCATTCTGAAGCAATAATAAAAAGGGTTTGTCTCCCGGTTGAATTTCATAAAAATCCTCACCTGCCATAGGGTGTTCTTTATTCAGATACGCCACAAATGGCTCCTTAAAAATCGGATGTTCCATCAGATTTTTATTTCCGGTAGGTGTCGCCATAATCGCTACATCAAGAGCTCCGGTCTCTACATCATGCATCAATTGTCCTGTATTGGCTTCCTTGATGATAAAATGAACTTTTGGTGTAACCTCTTTCATCGTTTTAATAAACAACGGAATTAAATAAGGAGATAAGGTAGAAATCACGCCGATTTTCAACTCCCCTTCCAGCATATTCTTTTCATTTACCACAAAATCACGGATTTCATTCGTCTCACGCAAAATTTTCCTAGCCCTGTTTATAATCTCTTTTCCAAGTTCCGTTGGTGTCAGCGGCACTTTATTTCGATCAAAAATTTTAATTCCGATTTCTTCTTCGAGATTTTTTAGCTGAATGGTCAATCCGGGTTGCGAAACCATACAAACGTCTGCAGCCCTTGCAAAATGGCGTTCCTCGTCTAAAGCGACTATATATTTTAACTGTTGAATCGTCATGATTATAAATTTATTTTATAAAGATACAAAATTATCAATTTGATTTATAAAACTACTCGCTCTAAATTTGTCCCATCAAATCAGAAGAATGGTTTGAATAACTCAAAAAATTTAAAATAACATAAAAAAGTAAGATCATGAAATTTACAAGAACAGCAAACGCAAATTGGAAAGGTACAGGAATGGAAGGAAAAGGAACCATCAGTACACAAAGCACTACCTTAAACAATGCACAATTATCCTTTAAAACCCGCTTTGCAGAAGGTGTAGGAACAAATCCAGAAGAATTAATTGCAGCCGCACACTCGGGATGTTTTACCATGCAACTGAGCTTTTTGTTAACCGAAGCCGGTTTTATCCCAGAAGATTTGAATACAAAAGCAAAAGTAACTTTAGAAGACGGAACCATTACTTTAATTCAATTAGAACTCGAAGGAAAAGTTCCGGGAATCTCAGAAGAACAATTTCAGGAATTAGCTCAGAAAGCAAAAGCAATTTGTCCAATTTCAAAACTACTGAATACAGAAATCACGCTATCAATTACACTAACAGCTTAATTATAAGCAAATAACAAATTAATTTATTTAAATTTATACTATGAAAACAACAACAGCAAAAGAACAAATGAAGTCCTATTTCATGTTCGCAGTATTATTTTTCTCCTTGCTATTTTCAATTACTATTGCAACAGCACAAACCACTCCTCCGGTAAAAAATGTAGTTTTAGTGCATGGTGCTTTTGCAGATGGTTCAGGATGGAGAGCTTTGTATGATATTTTAAGCAAAAAAGGATATCATGTAACGATTGTTCAGAATCCACTTTCTTCTCTTGAGGATGATGTAAACGCAACAAAAGTAGTTTTAGATAACCAAGACGGACCAACCGTTTTAGTCGGACATTCTTGGGGCGGATCTGTAATTACCGAAGCCGGAAACCATCCAAATGTAGTCGCTTTAGTTTATGTAGCAGCTTTCCAGCCAGATAATGGAGAAACTACCGTACAATGGCTAAAAACCGCTCCTCCTGCTCCCGAAAATGGAATCTTAAATCCCGACGATAAAGGAATTGTATATTATGACAAAGCTAAATTCCACGCCGGTTTTGCTGCCGATATTCCAAAAGACCAAGCCGACTTCATGTACGCTTCTCAAGGTGCTTTTTATGCCAAAGGCTTTGGAACTCCAATTACAAAAGCGGCCTGGAGAGACAAACCAACTTATGGAATTGTAGCTACTGACGATAAAAGTATCAATCCGGAAATAGAACGTGCCATGTACAAACGTTCTAAAACCAAAATAACGGAAATAAAAGGCAGTCACGTAGTCTTTATGTCGCAACCAAAAGCAGTTGCTGATGTAATTATTAAAGCATCAAAAGAGAGTGCTAAAAAATAAGCACATTCAACAATAAGGATAATTGGAACTCCGGCAATTTGTCGGAGTTTCCTATTTTTCACTTTGAAATAAATTCATTTTAAAAATCTGGAAGAAATAAATTATATCTTTAACACTAATTAGAAAACTAAGCTTCTGAATAAATCAAAATTGACCTTTTGAGAAAAATAAGAACAGCGTTTTATCCTGAAATTGACAAACAGAAAACCCAAACATCACTATAATATCACAAAACAAAAACATGAAAGTAATTATTACAGGTGCCACAGGAATGGTTGGCGAAGGTGTTTTATTAGAATGTCTTGACAACTACGCGGTCAAAAAAGTATTAATGATCAACCGTAAAGCTTCCGCAATTAAACATCCAAAACTAGAAGAATTAATTGTATTGGACTTTATGCAACTAAGCCGCTACAGTGATGTTCTGAAAAGCTATGATGCCTGTTTCTATTGTGCCGGTGTAAGTTCTGTTGGAATGGATGAAGTAAAATATACCTATGTAACTTACGACACGACTTTGGCTTTCGCGCGAGCATTATCCGAAATTAACCCCAACATGGTTTTCAATTTTGTTACCGGAAGTCATACCGATACTTCCGAAAACGGAAAAGTGATGTGGGCACGTGTAAAAGGAAAAACAGAGAATGATTTAATGAAATTACCCTTCAGAGGGCAATATAATTTCCGTCCGGGTTTTATGAAACCTTTCAAAGAACAGAAAAATGTAAAAACCATATTTAAAATGATTATTCCGTTTTTCCCGCTTTTGTTTCCTAAAAAATCTTTGACTTTGAAAGATGTTGGACAGGCGATGATTAATACGGTTAAAGACGGTTATCCGAAGCAAATTTTGGAGATAGAGGATATTAAGGTGTTGGCGGAATTGTAATTTATTTTCTGCCCTTTTTCTCCATTTAAAAGTTAACTAGCACCCTTGATTATCCGCTTTTCCAAACCCAAACCATTTCAAAATTTAATACCTTTACTAGATGATCGAAATCGGAATAGACAGTTTTGCGTCGGCGATGTACGGCGATAACAACAGACTTAGCCCTGTAGAGGCAATGGAGCAATTGCTTCAACGAATTGAATTTGCAGATCAGGTTGGTCTGGATGTATTTGGAATTGGCGAACATCATAAAAAAGAATTTTTAGATTCTGCTACCACTGTAATCCTAAGCGCAGCCGCAGCACGCACCAAACAAATT
Organism: Flavobacterium sp. ABG; assembly: GCF_001027725.1. Classification (NCBI taxonomy): domain Bacteria; kingdom Pseudomonadati; phylum Bacteroidota; class Flavobacteriia; order Flavobacteriales; family Flavobacteriaceae; genus Flavobacterium; species Flavobacterium sp. ABG. The sequence continues at coordinate 161,014 of NZ_LEKS01000011.1, read as the reverse complement.
CGTTTGACTAGTGCCGTGAGCGTTTTAAGCGCCGCTGATCCTGTACGGTTGTATCAAAGTTTTGCAACACTGGATTTAATTTCTAAAGGAAGAGCAGAAATTGTAGTTGGTCGTGGTTCTTCTATTGAAGCTTATCCCCTTTTTGGATTTAATCTGAACGATTACGACGCTCTTTTTAAAGAAAAACTGGAACTTCTACTGCAAGTTCGCGATACTGAATTTGTCACCTGGTCGGGGAAATTCCGTCCGGCATTGAATAATTTACCTGTCTATCCGAGAGCGCTACAGGACAAACTACCCGTTTGGCTTGGTGTTGGAGGAAGTCCGGAATCCTTCGTTAGAGCCGGAAGTCTCGGTTTACCTTTGATGGTAGCCGTCATTGGAGGACAAACACACCGATTTCGCCCGTTGATTGATTTGTACCGGGAAGCCGGGAAAACGGCAGGCTATCAACCCGAAGATTTAAAAGTTGGCTTACATTCCCCTGGTTATGTATCCACAACTACCGAAAGTGCAATAACAGAATACTATCCCGGTTATGCAGAACTTTGGACTAAATTAGGAAAAGAACGAGGCTGGCCTCCGGTTACCAAAACATCATTTGATTACCTTATCGATGAAAAAGGCGTTTTGGTTCTTGGAAGTCCGGAGCAGGCAGCAGAGAAAATTTTACGTCACAGTGAAGCCCTTGGAGGCATTTCAAGATTTACGTTCCAGATGGATAATGCAGGGCTTACTCATACACAATTGATGAACGCAATAGAATTAATCGGAACAAAAGTAAAACCGTTGCTACAATAAGCAGCGTTTTTACTTTTCATTTTTCATTTTTCGCTCTTTACCATATATTCTCTATAATCTATTTTCTATACTTCATATCTAACTCCTCACAAACAATTCCTTTCAATCAATAAAAAATTGAAGTAAATTTGGACTATCAACTCATTCTATTTCTCAACGCTTTAAATAGTCCAGATGTTACGACCTTGGTCACTTGAAATTCAATTAGACAAAAAATCAGACAAAGCCCTGTATCTGCAAATTGCCGATGCTATTATCAATGCTGTTAAATCGGGAAAATTAACCAAAGGCAATGCGTTACCCGGAAGCAGGCAACTTGGCGCTTTATTAAATGTAAATCGCAATACCGTTATTGAAGCTCTGGATGTTTTAATCGCAGAAGGCTGGCTTATTACCATAGACCGAAAAGGAACTTTTATTGCAGATGTTATACCTGAAATTGTTCTTACTCAAAAAAACGAAACAAAAGCAAGCGCCACTTCCGAAGAAACCAAACCCTATCTTACTTTTGATGATGGTCATCCCGACAGTAGTCTTGCCCCGACCAATGATCTTGCCCGTGCTTACCGCGAAATATTTAGCAGAAAATCCCGCTGGCAAATCATGGGATACAGCAACGAATTTGGCGATATCGAATTCAGAAAAGCAATAGTTCAAATGTTGAATTTCAAAAGAGGAATGAATATCACATTAGATCAGATTTGCATTACGCGAGGCAGCCAAATGGCCATGTATCTGGCTTCTCATTGTTTACTCTCAAAAGGAGATTTTATTATGATCGAGAATCCGGGATATCAACCTGCCTGGGAAGCCTTTGAAAATGCCAATGCACAGCTTTTGCCTGTAGCAGTCACTTCGGATGGTTTAGACATCGATCAAGTGGAAGTCTATCTAAAAAAATACACTACTATAAAAGCGATCTATGTTACACCGCACCACCAATTTCCGACGACGGTAACACTTAGTTTGAAAAAAAGATTGAGGCTTATTGAATTATCCAATCAATACAACTTTACCATAATTGAAGACGATTACGACAATGAATTCCATTTTGGTCAACGTCCTGTTCTGCCAATTTCCAGTTATGACAATGCTAAAAACTTTGTCTATATCGGTACTTTAAGCAAGATTGTTGCTCCGGCACTCCGCATTGGTTATTTGGTAAGTTCATCTGAGAATATTCAAAAAGCAGGTAAACACAGAAAAATAATTGATGTACAGGGAGACAATATTATGGAAGAAGCTGTTTTACAACTCATTAATGATGGTAAAATCAAAAGACATCTTAAAAAAACCAATCTCATTTATAAGTCGAAAAGAGATTATTTTGAAAGACTGCTTACCGCGCATCTCAAAGATAAAATTACATTCAGCAGACCCGAAGGAGGATTGGCTTTTTGGATCGTCCCAAATTCTGAGATTGATGTACTGGCAACCTTTGAAAAATTACAACGCAGCGGCATCAAGATAATGAGTCCTAAGAAATTTAGCTTTGGTACTGCCATTTCAGGGTTTAGATTGGGATACGCTTCACTCACTGAAAAACAAATGGAAGAAGGAATTAGGGCTTTGGCTAAGATTTTATAATTTTAAAAACAAGAAAAACGGTTCTGTATCTTTGAGCTTCGAGGCTTGACTCAATGTCGTTAAATTAATGCTATTTTTTCACGCAAATTTTGCGGATTCTGCGGGTTCTTTTATTTCATTCCACTTAAATCTTCGTGAGCCTTTTTTGACGATTCTCTACTTAATGACATTGGGGTTTGGCCGAAACCTTTGAATCCGTTGGTTGAAATCAACGGCTATTAAACAATTTAAAAAAATGCGATATTGCCTAAATGCATTATGCGTGAGAAATATTAATTGTAATTTTTATTACTCTTGAAATCTGCAATTTAGTAAGAATCTCAACTCAATTAATATTCTAAATTTAAATTATGTTAGTCGGTATTTAATTTGCTTTTCTGTTTTCTGCAAGGTCTTTTTTGACCTTGTAGGTATAATTTAAGTTATTAAAAACCTGCTAGGCCAAAAAAACTTGCTGAAAAATCATAATACTTAAAAATCAAAGACTAAATAATTGGGCAGCGGTTAGGAAACTATAAATCATGCCCTATAAATCTCTTATTGCGCTTAACAGAACAACACAGTTAATAATTTTTAGTCTTCAGGAATAAAAAAAAAGACAGCATTTTTAATTTAGATTTCTATATTTGCAACAAAGTTGCGATAGACCTAGCCTTAAAAGAGGCTTCCATACTCCCAACTTCATGTAAATCAAGAATGAAGAAAAAAGTAATTTTAATTAATCTTTTGTTGTCTTATACGGTGTTGTTTGCAATGCTGTTTCAGACGATACATTCTTATGAACATGTTTACAGGCAATTGACCGAAAAACATTGCGATCACCATTATGCTTCCAACCAAAAGCAAATAACGCACAGTCATACGGTAGAGAACAACTGTTCGATTTGTCATTTTGCGTTTAGTACGTTTATTCCAAACTCTTTTCAGGCCTTATCTTTCCATAAGACAAACTTTGAAAGCAGCTTTGTATTCTTTTATACCAAGGCCGTTTCAACCTTCTTTAAAGGTAGTCTTTTTGCCCTTAGAGCTCCCCCTATTTTAGTTTAGTTTACTGTATTCTTGTTTCAATTCTGAAATTTTTTTTTCTATTTGCTAAAAATCAGGAAAAAGACATTGTTTCGTTGTGTTTTTATTGCAACCGTCCCAGTTCAAAACAACTTAAAACACACGCTTCTTTTTAGTTTAAAACAGAAATCCAACGACAGAATTCTCAGTAAACCCCTCTTATTTATAGTTCCAATACAATAGAAATCTGGCTTGTTACCTTGTGTAGCGGCAAAGATTTTCTATACCTACAATAGTAAAATCAAACAAATCCAAACTCATACAATTATGCTTACAGCAGAAAATCTGACCAAAAAATATGGCGACCAGATCGCTTTAAATGCTTTAAATCTAACCATCAAAAAAGGAGAAATTTTCGCCCTTTTGGGACAAAATGGCGCAGGAAAAACAACTACGATTAATCTGTTTTTGGGTTTTATACAACCCACAGCAGGAACTTTAAAAATAAACGATATTTCGGTTACGGAAAATGCGCAGGAAACCAAAAAACACGTGGCATATATTCCGGAAACTGTAATGTTATACCCTAATCTTACCGGGATAGAAAACCTGAAATTCTTTTCGTCTCTGGCCGGATTCAACTATTCAATCGGAGAATTAACTTATTTTCTGACCAAAGCGGGTTTACAAATTACTGCGCACGGTCAAAATCTTGGGGGCTATTCTAAGGGAATGCGACAAAAGGTTGGAATTGCAATTGCGATTGCTAAAAAGGCCAAAGTGCTCCTGTTAGATGAACCTACAAGCGGTCTTGATCCCAAAGCTTCAAATGAGTTTTCACAAATCTTAAAAGAACTCTCTGCAGACGGAACCGCAATACTCATGGCAACACACGATATTTTCAGAGCTAGAGAAGTTGCTACACATATCGGAATCATGAAACAAGGAAATCTAATGACCATTATCGAGGCCAACAAAATTTCGGCCAACGAATTAGAAAACTTGTATTTACAAACCGTATAAAAGAAAACACCGTTTTCACCATCAAAAAAATGAAACATTTACTCTCCCTATTCTTTTTAATAATTGGCATAAACTACGGGCAATCCCAAGTTATTAAGGGGCAAATCATAGCTTTTGACACCAAAGAACCGATTGCAAAAGTTAACATAAAAGTACTCCAATCCGGCAAAGAGACCATAACAGATCAATATGGAAATTTTAGTCTGGAAGGAGAAGGAATACTTGAGATTACTTCTACGGGTTACAAAACGCAGCGCATTACTTCCAGTTCAGAATTTTTTACTATTGAATTGGAAACAACCCTCAATGAATTACAAACCGTCGAAATTGTTGGTCGAGCTACAAAAAAATACAATAGCGATTATTCTTTTGCAGCAACAAAAACAGCTGTATTAAACAAAGATATTCCACAATCTATTGCTACTGTAACCAAAGAATTAATTGCTGATAAAGGTGCTTTTTATCTCGCTGATGCTGTAAAAATGGCCAGCGGCGTAATTCCGGCCAGTTATTACAACCAATACACCATTCGCGGAATCAGTCAGAATGAAGAAGGTCAAATCATCAATGGAATGCGTACAAGACAATATTATTTTCTTCAACCTCTAACGAATAATATCGAGCGTGTTGAAGTAATTAAAGGTCCGTCAAGTGCTACTTTCTCCTCTGCCGACCCTGGCGGAAGTATCAATCTGGTTACCAAAAAACCCTTGGCAACTGATCGCAAAGAAGTTAGTTTAAGCGTTGGAAGTTTCAGTACCTTACGCGGAACTTTAGATTTCACTGGTCCTTTAAACGACTCCAAAACACTTTTATATCGTGTTAATGCAGCCTATCAGGAAGCCAAATCGTATCGGGATTTAGTATCCAACAAATCCTTTCTAATTTCTCCTTCGTTCAGTTATATTCCGAATGAAAAAACGGCCATTAATACCGAATTAATTATTAGTGATATGGCGGGAACCCTTGACAGAGGTCAGCCTATCTTTGGGGCTGTTGCCGGTGTAACCAATTTAAAACAAACTCCCATCAGTCTAAATCTGGGAGCTTCCGGGGATTACTTTAAATCAAAGGAAATGATTTTAACGACAAACTTTGTCCATAAATTCAATTCGAAAATTGGTTTTAATGCTACCTATATGAAACAAACCTGGACCGAAGATCTTCAGGAACACAGGACTACAAATGCCTTTGCGGTAGACATCAATAATAAACCCGTAACAAGTCTTGCTATGATGCAGTTTGTACAACGCCAGCAATATTGGGACATTGACAATCTAAGTGTTTTTTTTAATTTTGATTATAAAACCGGAAAATTAAATCATAAATTATTAGTCGGTTATGATCTGAGCAGTTGGAATAAAAACAAAGGCGGTGGACAAAATGCGGCAAGAGGTTATGTATTGAAAGACGGAACAGTAGCGGGCTCTTTTGTATTGGCAAATGCTTCTAATTATCAGACCACAACCGTAAATGGGGTAGTTTTACCAAAACCCAATGTTTCCTTTTTTGACTTAAACGACCCTTCTTATGCTATGAGGAGTCCGGAAGATTATATATTGAATGTTAGAACAGCCTTACCATCCGCTTTGACTACGACCAATGCTCTTTATATTCAGGATCTTATTCAATGGGAGAAATTCACTTTTTTACTTGGACTTCGAAAGGAATGGTTTGAAGACATTACCAACTATGAATCAAATAACGAACTGACGGTAAAAAAATCAGCTTTGTTGCCACGTGTCGGAGTTACTTACGCTGTTAACCAAGCCGTAAATGTTTATACCACTTATTTGGAAGGTTATCAACCACAATCGAATACTACAACATTAATGCCTCAAACAGGCTCTTTACCTGCCGGCAGTTTGTTTGATCCGCTCGAAAGCAATTTAAAAGAATTAGGTCTTAAGGCCACTTTCTTTGCTAGTAAGATGAGTTTTAACGCCGCAATTTACGAGATCAATCAACGCAATATTTTAATGAATGCCAATGATCCTGTTCATCCGGATTTATTGGTAACCAGAGGTGCTGAGCGTAGTCGTGGTTTTGAATGTGATCTGGCGGGGTACATTACTCCCGATTGGCAAATAAATGTTTCGTACAGTTATATTGATGCTAAAATTACCAATGACCGCAATACCTCTTTAATTGGCGCCAGAAAACAAAATACACCAAAAAACAGTGCCAACTTATGGACACGTTACAACTTTGCTTCTGATTCGGCTTTAAAAGATTTGGGAATTGGTTTCGGACTGCAATATCAAAGTAGTAAAATACCGTGGTTTACCAGAGATTTTACACTTCCTGATTTTACTGTTTTTGACGCTGCTTTGTACTATAAACCCAATAAAAGCAATATGCAAATTGCTTTAAACGCCGGTAATTTATTCAATAAAACCTACTGGTTGGGCGCTCAGAATTATTTGCGTTTGTTTCCCGGAGCACCACGAAATTGTAGCCTTACCGTAACCTATAAATTTTAATCTGCATGAAAACACTACATCTGGAGTTTTTAATCGCGAATCATTTAAAAAATGCTATTCTTAAAAACAAAGCTTTTTATTTTATTACACTTTTTATTGGTGCTTTATTGTTATATGCCGCTTTTTCGGGTTGGGAAAATTATACCAGCCAAAATGAAACCAGCGAAAAATACCAACACGAATCGAGAGAAGACTGGTTGAGTAATCCCGATAAAAACCCACACCGAATGGCGCATTACGGGAATTTCGCCTTTAGAAAAAGTAGCTCCTTAAGTGTTTTTGAATTTGGAATGGAACCGTTTTTCGGAAATGCCATATTCCTTGAAGCACACAAACAAAACACAGCCAACTTTTCTGAGGCCGGATTTTCAAACAGCATGCTGCGTTTTGGAGAAATCAGCATTGCTATGGTTTTACAAATATTACTGCCTTTATTAATCTTTTTTATAGGTTTTAATTCGGTCGCAGCCGAAAGAGAAAACGGGACCTTAAAATTGCTTTTCAGTCAGGGTATTAATTGGAAACAATTACTGATCGGGAAAATACTGGGTGTGGTCTCCGTCATCATGCTTCTTTTTATTCCGACTCTGCTGGTATTGGTTTTGCTATGGTTATTCCTTCAAGATTTCACTATTTCTGTTGATGAAATGCTAAAAATGCTTTTATTCATTGCGTTTCATTTTATCTACCTGATTTTTTTCTGTGCCATAGCGGTTTTGGTTTCCGCGGCAAGTAAAACCTCGAAAAAAGCACTAATCAGTCTTATTGGAATCTGGTTAGTATTTACAATCATTCTACCCAGAACTACTCAGGCCATCGGTGCGTATATATATGAAGCCCCATCAAAAATCCGGTTCAATAGCGATATCGAGAAAGACATTCTGAAACAAGGAGACAGTCATAATCCTAATGATTTGCATTACAAAGCAATAAAAGATTCCTTGTTAGCTCTCTACAAGGTTGATTCTGTACAGCAACTGCCCTTCAATTATTCCGGTTTTATAATGACGGAAGGCGAAAAAATCAGTTCAAAAATTTACAATCAACATCTGGAAATTTTACTTAAGGTCTACGAAAAACAAAACCGTTTCTCTAAAACTGTTTCTTTTTTTAATCCTTATATCGCGATAAAAAATTTGTCAATGGGGTTGTCTACGACGGACTATGATTCATATATCGATTTTCAGAAACAAGCGGAGGACTATCGTTACACTATGGCCCAAAAAATGAATGCTTTACAAATTAAGTACATCAGCAATAAAAAGCCCGCAGCAACAGACAAACCACTCGCCATCAGCAAAGAACATTGGGCAGATCTCGAAGAATTTCATTATGAACCAAAGGACATTCGGGACGTTTTAAAAAGCGAAATCATTTCCATTATTTCAATTATTCTCTGGATTAGCCTGCTGTTTGTTCTTCTTCGTATTGCAGCTAAAAACCTTAAAGCCATCTAATATGTTAGTATTACTATTTAAAAATTTCATACGATCTAAAGGAACCAAAATTGGCCTGCTTTTCTTGTTACTCATCGGAATTATAAGTCTTATAATTGGACAGCAATTTCAAAGTAAGCAGCAAAATTCGATAACAGAAGCAGCCCATTATCAGAAAGAGCATATTGCCAGAAATGCCGCTTTTCATAAAGAGGAGATCGGACTTCTGCTTTATTATATTAAATTTTCTCTTGTCAATAAAACCTTTCCAATCAGTAGTCTCGCGATCGGACAACGCGATGTAAATCCGTCGGTTCAGAGTGTTACCATTCGTGGTTTGGAAGCGCAGAAATACGATGCTGAACTTAATAATCCTGCTAATTTATTATCCGGAAACATTGATTTCAGTTTTGTTTTGATTTATCTTTTTCCGCTATTGATTATCGCATTTTCATACAATCTGATTTCTGAAGAAAAAGAAAGCGGTACCTGGAAAATTGTAGCAACGCAGAGTCAAAACACTTTTTTATACATTTTAAAATTGTTTCAAATCAGAATCTTAAGTCTGTTGGGGCTTCTTACAATTGTCCTTTTTATAGCTGTTTTATTGCTGAATATTCCCCTTGACAAATCCTTTTTTGTTTTCTATGGTCTTGCCATTTTATACCTACTTTTTTGGTTTTCGATTTGTTTTTATATCGTTTCTCTTCAAAAGAATTCCAACTTTAATGCGATTATTTTATTGACCGTCTGGCTGTTTCTTATTATTATTTTGCCGGCCGTAATCAATACTTATATTGTCAATAAATATCCGGTACCAGAGGCTCTGGAATTGACCTTAAAACAAAGAAATGCTTATCACGAAAAATGGGATATGGACAAAAAAATAACCTTGGACAAGTTCTATGCGCATTATCCTCAATTTAAAAATTATCCTTTACCCGATTCCGAATTTAACTGGCTTTGGTATTATGCAATGCAACAGGCGGGTGATGATGATTCGGCACAACAATCTAGAGAACTGGAAACAAAATTGGAACAACGAAATAAAGCCAGTCAGACAATTGCATTATTCGTTCCGACTTTGCATACCCAAATTCAATTGAATGAAATTGCGAAATCAGATTTAGGCAATCAACTTTTGTTTTTAAAAGAAACCAAACAATTTCATGAAAAACTGCGTCTGCATTTTTATCCAAAAATATTTGATAATGCTCCTGTAAATCAGCAAAAATGGGATCAGTTTAAAGTCGAGACTTTTACAGACCCATCAGAAATTAAATTCTCAAAAGCCTTCTTGCCTTTGTTGCTTTTCAATTTAGTATTGCTGTTTTTTGGGTGGATGAATTTTAGGAACAACAGATTACATAACTTTTAAAAACAGATTTAAATTCTGCAAGTAATATCAGTTTATACTAGGCCGTTGGGTTCGATTGGTACAGATGATTTCATTAAAAATCAACTGAACAAAGAAAAATTTATTCTCCAAATTAATTGGACTCAACGACATAGTAGGATTATTCAATTTAAATAAACAAAAGAATAACAACGGTGCTTTTTTCATAACAATTCGTTATTGCCTTATCAAAGTATAAGATGATCCGTTCATCAGAATACCATTGTCCTTTTTTAAATTTGTTTTAAACGAAAAGAAGTTTTCTTCTTATTTAAAAATTGCGATTATGAAATTAGAACACCTTCAGATTATAACAAATAATGTTGCTGCAACTGCTGCATTTTATCAGGACATCTTAGAACTTTCAATTATAGAAAAAAGCACTGAATCTGTTACTGTTCAGGCAGGAAATTCTGTTCTTAAATTCATTGAAGATCCCCAATTTGACTCTATCTATCATTTTGCATTTAATATTCCTGAAAACAAACTTAACGAAGCCATTGAATGGTGTAAAAACAAAGTGAACATTATTCCGATTGAAGATGAAAAAGTAATTACAAACTTTGAAAATTGGAATGCCAACGCCATTTACTTTTACGATAATAATGGCAATTTATTGGAGTTTATCGCCAGACATGACCTCAACAATAGTCAGACCGCAGCATTCAATTCCAAATCTATTTTGAATATCAGTGAGATTGGGATCGTCCATAACAATCCGCTCGAATTAGGTACTGAATTAGAAACAAAATACGGCTTGGGTTTCTTTACAAAAAATTCTAATAGTGCGATATTTTCTGCCATTGGCGATGATGAAGGTTTATTGATTATTGTAAAACCAAATCGGAACTGGTACCCCACTCAAACCCCATCAGAAAGTAATACAACTAAGGTAAAAGTAGAAAACAACGGAGCGATAATTAACCTCCAATTTTAGTTTAAATAAAAAAATGCTGCCGTAAGATGGCAGCATTTTTTTTATACAACAGGGCTTATTTTTTAACAAAACGTCTTACTGTTTTGATTCCGTCTTTTTCTACTAAAATCAAATAGATTCCGCTTTTTAGACCTGCAACATCAATGCTGTTGTTAGTGGCTTTTTGTTTTGAAACTGTAGCACCGTCCTGTGCATTTATCACACTTACATTTGCTTCTGAAACCTCTGCCGTAAAGAAAAGTACTTCTTCAGTTGGATTTGGATAAACAGTCAGGCTTTCGATTTTTTCCTGAGAAGCCGTTTTTGCCGTTAAAGCTGCACCCGATTTTGTGATTCGGAACCAATTTAAATTCACACCGGAATTTTGAATGTAGATTCCGAAATTATAAGTTCCGGCATTTACGTTAACCGTCTGCGTGATGGTTTGCCAGTTTTGCCATCCTCCTGTATTAGGTACATTTACAGCTCCAAGTTGAATCGCACCTGCACTCAAATCTGACGATAATCTTGCTCCTGAAACGGCACTTGCCACTCTGTACTCAATCACATACGAACCTGATGTCGGAAAATTGATGTTGTAATAGGCCATCCAATCTCCTGTGTCAGCATAACCAACATTTAAACCTCCACCTGTATCTGTAGTAGCTTCGGTTTGAACCCCACTCATAGCCGAGTAATTTTCTGCCTGAATCAAAGTTCCCGTTCCCGGAGGCTGACTACCTGCAATTACCTGATTTACGGCTGTCAATAATGATTTTGAACCAACCGCATCCTGTGATAACTCCCAAATCATAACTCCACCGGCATTTTGAACGGCAAAAGTTGTTTTTTGTTTGATCGTTGGAATTCCGTTGTAGTAAATCGTATTTCCAACCTGATCCACATTTTCGGCTCCCGGATATTGATTTACAATATTTGCATAAGAGATTCCCTGATTGGCTGAAGCTCCAAAACCATATCCATAAAAAGGCAGCCCGATTATAGCTTTACTTGCCGGTAATCCTCTTCCTGTCCAATAATTAAACTGATTAACCGCCATGCTGTAAGGAGAATGCTGCCCCGGGCTGTTGGGTGCCCAAGGACCCGTCGCATCGTAAGCCATGATATTTATCCAGTCAAAAGCGGCAAAAGTAGCAGTAGGCACATTGGCACCACCATACCCTTCTGAAAGCGCTGCTGAAATGAGTTTACCATTGGCATGTAGTTTAGCTGCCAACGCAATTACAAAACCTCCATAATCCCCGTTAATTGCCGGACCTTCTAAATCCATGTCGACTCCATCAAAATTATGAGCCACCACATAATCGTAGATTTTCTGAATAAAGGCCGTTCTATTGCCCGGTGTGATTAGATTAAAATAATTATCACGGATCGCACCTCCTTCAGAAACGGCACCTCCTCCAAGGGAAACAAAAACTTTTACATTTTGCGAATGTGCAGCGTTTATAATCGTATTACTTCCGGAATTGAAAGTCAGATAACCATTAGCATCCGGATTTTCGAATGCGATATTAATGTGTGTTAATTTCCCGTACTGCACGCTACTCGAAAAGGCGTTCAGGTCTATCCAGTTGGGGATGTAAGCAATTACTTTTTTCTGAGCAATTGAAAGATTGAAAACTCCAAGTACCAAAATGATGGTCCATTTCAGTGGCATTCTTCTGTAGTTGTTTTTCATAATGTTCTTTTTTTAATAGTTAATAAATAAAGATAACCTGGCGCATCTATAAGGAAAAAAATGCCACAGATTAAAGGATTAAAATGATTAATAAACTGTTACGTAAAAAAAAATAGACACGAATTGCACGAATTACACTAATTAACTCGGGGTGACTGCAAAATTTACTGCAAAATGCTTTGATAATCTGTGACGCAAAAATTAAACACGAATTACACGAATTACACTAATTAACTCGGGGTGACTGCAAAATTTACTGCAAAATGGTTTGATAATCTGTGACGCAAAAAATTAAACACGAATTGCACGAATTACACTAATTGACTCGGGGTAACTGTAAAATTTACTGCAAAATGGTTTGATAATCTGTGACGCAAAAAATTAAACACGAATTGCACGAATTACACTAATTAACTCGGGGTAACTGTGAAATTTACTGCAAAATGCTTTGATAATCTGTGACGTAAAAAATTAAACACGAATTGCACGAATTACACTAATTGACTCGGGGTAACTTTGAAATGATAATCTGTGTAAATCTTTTTAATCTGTGGCAAAAAAATAATTCGTGTTAATTCGTGAAATTCGTGGCAAAAAAATTAAAATGATTTGATAATCTGTGACGCAAAAAATTAAACACGGATTACACTAATTACACTAATTAATTCGGGTCAACTGTGAAGTGACAATCTGTGTAAATCTTTTTAATCTGTGGCAAAAAAATAATTCGCGCCAATTTGTGAAATTCGTAGCAAAAAAAATAATTAGTGCCAATTCGTGCAATTCGTGTTAATTTTTTTTTTAAAACTGCACCCCGATAAAGCCCTGAACATTTCTAATTCGAAGTGTTCAAGGCTCCTACTCCTCTAAAATTATTTTTTGATAAAACGTTTTACTGTTTTCTTACCGTCTTTTTCCAAAACCACGAAATAAATTCCGGTTTTTAAGCGGGAAACATCCATACTGTTGTTGCTGATTTTCTGCTGAGAAACTACAGCTCCCGTTTGCGAATCTACAATGCTAACTTGCTGTCCGTTTACTGCGGTGGTAACAAAAAGAGTATTTTCTGCCGGACTTGGATAAACACTTAGTTCCGTTACAATCGGTTCTTCTTCCGTCGTTTTTATTACTGCCGTTTTTGCTGCAGCACCAACTTTTGTGATTTTAATCCAATTGATATTCATTCCAGTATTTTGAATGTAAATCCCAAAGTTATAAGTACCCGCATTTACATTTACGGTCTGAGATACCGTTTGCCAGTTTTGCCACCCTCCTGTATTCGGAATATCAACACTCCCTAACACTATTGTTCCACCATTCAAATCCGAAGATAATTTGCCTCCTGTTACGGCACTTGCCACTCTGTATTCGATTAAATAAGAACCTGTAGTTGGGAAATTAATACTGTTGTAAGCGATCCAGTCACCTGTTTCTGTATAACCAACATTAGAACCTCCACCGGTATCGGTTGTAGCTTCTACCTGAATTCCGTTCATAGCCGAATAATCTTCAGCCTGAATTAAAACGGACGTTTGCGAGGTCGTCGCCGGAATCAGTTTCCACTGTCCACAAGTCTGGTTGTTATTGTCCCATTGCTGTACATTGGCTCCATTTGTTGTACTGGCACCCGCTACCTCAACAATTCTGCCACTGTGACGCGCCACAATTTTGTAAAACCCGTCACCGGTTGAAACTAAAACAAACTGTTGGTTGGTCGTTGCATTGTATGGATATTGCTCTACATTGGCACCATTTGCTTTATTAAAACCATTTACATCCAATGACAAACCACTGTGATTTACTATGATTTTATACATTCCATCCCCTAAGTGTGTGAAGGTGAATTTTTGATTGTTTCCATTGTTAGCAGCTCCTTGCGCAACATTAGCACCATTGGCCGTACTGGCATTCCAAACGTCCATATTAAGTCCGCTGTTTCTGTTTTGTAAATAATAGGTCGCGTTTCCTAAAGTTGTATTTCCGTTTGCTATAATTCTAACCGAAGTCACTTTATCATTCCAGGTTGTATTCAGACAAGAGTTATCCGAATTAATAACTGTTGAAGTTCCTGTAAAATTATCATCCTGATACAAAATAGCCTGAAAACCCTGTGTGATTTTTAGCGATGAAATATCATCATTCAAAACTCCAAGTGTATTTAAACGTGCTAAGTTGTAATCACCAATGGTCAATCCGCCTGAAAATCCGGTATAGTTACAATCTTTATAAACCGTAATCACATCTGTCGTTGCGGGTACTGAAGGAACTGTTCCGGCATAACCTCCAAAAGTTGCGATTACCTTGGTTGGTTGAGGCGAATGAAGGGATGGCGACTGATCTGCTACATCATCGTAAGCAAATCCGTAAGCCAGATTGTCTACACTAATACCCGGCAAATGCCAAAATTTAGAATAATGATTCGTTGGATTTACCTGATAAAATTGTGATGCATTGTACCAGTTTTGCTGTCCCGGATTTGTTGTGGTAACATTCACAACGTGTCTGTTTATAGCAGCTGTTAACTGTGCCTGAACTACAAGGTCTAAATCTCCGTCAACCAATCTTCTGTCTAATACCCCTTTCCCTTCAAGAGCTTCCTGCGTTGTAGGTCTGCTTTGTACACGTCCGGTACGGCCCACAAAACCACCTGATTGTCCGACAACCTCAAGTTGTTCTCCTATAACTCTGCCTTTAAAAACTCCGGCATCTCCGGCATAAAAGATCAAATCTTCGTTTTTGTATTTATTCCAGATCGCATCGATATATGATTTTAGATAATTCGCCTGAGGTCCAGCTGTAGTTCCTCCGGTTCCATCAGCAAAGGCTGGTGTTTTTGAGGGTGCTGTAATTTCACCAGTAGCGTCATTGACACAACCTTGAAATTCTGACGGTACATTGGCTTTAAAAGCAGCCACAATATCAGCATGTTTCTTTAATTCCCCCACACGTTTTTGATAGCCGTTTGCGCCAAACAACTCCAATCCCATTGGATATTTATAAGAATCTACTCTCGACGGATTTCCAAAGAAACCATATTGGTTATTGGTAAGTTCGATGATTTCATATAAAATTCCCTGATTGGGATCTGTTGCATTCAACGGATTTGGTGAAGTATATCCTGACGGAGCGCCACTCGCCCCAAAGAAATAAAAGTACAATTGTTGTCCTTTTGAAATAAAAACACGGCAACCAGCAATTTGTGGCAAAGTGAAGGTTTTGTTTGGAATTTCACTCAGTTTTGTAAAACAGTTGGCATATTTTGAGTTTTGTCCCGGTCCGGTATTTCCGCCAATTGTTGGCCCTGTAACCGTATTGTACGACGAATTCATTGGTAAAACCTGACTTGTTTTGGCATTTACCCAAACGTGATTTCCGGTTGTGTAATCAATTCCGACTATGGCTACGTACAACTCGTTATCATTAAAAGTAGAAGTATTGCTTATGGTAAAGGGAATCGGCCCCTGACCGTACATTAAATTGGAGAACACCAAAAGCAGCGTTATCAGCAAAGAAATTCGGTAAAGTTTAATTCTTTTCATATCTAAAGTTTTTGGGATTATTACTTATTCTTTAAAACTCTGAAAATCATTTTTGAAGAAATGATTTTTGGTAATCCATCAGGTGGTATTTGGTGGTATTTTTCTCTTTAAACTTCGGCGTTGAACCGTTAGCTTTTCTTAAATCAAAATACACCTGACGGATTGCTATTTATTTTTTAATTACTTTTTTAGTAACGCTTTTCTGATCGGAACTAAAATTTAAAATGTAGATTCCTTTTGGAAGTCGGCTAATATCGATAACCTTTTCTTCAACCGCAGTATCCATGCGGCTTTTTGCTACCAGATTACCTGCCAAATCATGAATCGTAACTTCTTTATTGGTTAATTTCGCAGGAACTGAAAGTTCGATATAGTCATTTGCTGGATTTGGATAAATGGATACCTCAGTTACTTCCCTATCAGGAGAAATGTCTTTAGTAACTGCAACTTTTTTAGCCGCTGCCGCAGCTCCGTAAGCTTCGATTTCGTACAAGGAATATCCGTAAGGTGCCAACGCTTTTGCGGTACATAAAACTCTAATGTATCTTCCTGATCCGCTTACGGCTAAATCATCGGTTCCTCCGTCGCTTGCTGTTTGGGTAGTAACGGTTTCATTTTCTGTGAAAGTAGCATCTGCAGAAATCTGTACTTTGTATTGGGTTGCAAAAGCAGCTTCCCATTTTAATACCACTCGATTGATGTTGTAAGTACTTCCTAAATCGACATAAATCCATTCGGTAGCATTTGCAAAAGAACTCGCCCATCTTGTTGCTGTAACGTCTCCATCTGTTGTTTTGACAGCTGAAAGTGTCGCATTTTCTTCTGTTGAAGCTACTGCTGTTTTCCCTAAAGCTAAATTGGTATTGGTAGTTGGAACAATATTTCGAACAAGTACATCACTAAATATTCCTGTTCCCAATGTTCCATTTGCATGCGATGTTACCGCCATACCCACATAGATTGTATTGGCCATTGCAATCGTTCTTGCTGTTCCGATCTGATTCCATGTAGTTCCGTTATCTGAAGTATATGAGGTAAATACATTACCTAATCTTACCAAACGAACCCATTTTGGTGCTGCTCCTCCAACACCCTCAAAAATCGTCGTCCCAGAAGTAGTTTCTCTTGACAAAAACTCTATTCCTGCTCCTGCACTGGCATCAGTCATAGCATGTTTAGAAGTTGGAGTAAGGGTTTCACGGAACATTACGCCCGCTTTGGCATACGTACTGGTATTGGTCAATGAATTTACTTTCGCGATAATTTCGGCATCACCCGTTATGGATTGGTTTACATATTGAAATTGATCACTTGATTCCCAAATATCGGTTCCGGATCCTTTTACGGTAAATGTTCCGGCGGAATAAGTGGCTTCCCCAGCCGGCGTTACAGCCCCTAAATCAGTACTAACCCACGGAGCAGGTAAAGTAGCCGTTGGATTCTCGGTACTCACTAAATTGACACTTCTGATATTATCAAAATAATAGGTACTTCCGGAATTCGTTCCCGGTTCTACTAAGAAAACGAAACGATTTACTTCGCTGTTTAAAGTAGAGGCATCGGGTGCGCTAGCATAAGAAAAAACCAAAGTATGCCAGGTATTGGTTTGTTTTACTACAGCCTGATAAATGCTATGTCTTCCCACAGGATAATTAGACGGAATCGAAGCACTGCTTTCTGCCTGCCACGAGATTACAGATCCAACCGGAGCCGAAGTATAGACATCCATTGCAAATTTTTTGGTGCCACTTTTGAAATCTCCAATATTGGTCAAAGTTGAATTAAACGAAAAATTATCATACAGCTCTGTTGCTTTCCTTACGTATTTACCAACATTAGACGATGTATTGATTCCGCTTGCATTCGGATTTGCAGCATTGGCTGTATAGGTTCCAATTGCATCTCTAAAAGTAATATTGTGTATGGTTTGGTAGTCCTCATAAACGACTCCGGCAGTATAGGTATCCGGTAATTTTGTAGAACCAATTCTGATATTGTCAAAGTAATACGTATCACTCGTGTAAGATCCTGAGTTAAACAATAACACCATTTGGTTAATTGCCAGATTAGAAGTTCCTTCGTCAGGACTCGAATTGTAATAAAATGTCAAGGTTTCCCATTGATTTTGTTTGGATGTTATGGCCACATAATTACTGTTTCTTCCCTTTGGAAAATTCGCAGGAAGTGAGGTTGCACTATTCTCTAAATTTAAACTCACCACCGTCCCGACCGGCGCCGAAGTATACACATCGATCATCATTTTATTGGTCTGATTTTTTAATAAACCGGCATCTTCGATTGTACTTTGCGTATTAAAAAACAACACATCGTATTGCTCTGTTACATTTCTAACGTACTTCGCCACATTCGCGGAAGCGTTAACCGAATTAGACCCCGGATTCGCTACCACCGAATAGGTTCCGGTCGTTGTTCCTTTTATAATTGTATTAATGCCATCATAATTCTGCAGCACCGTTGTGGCAATAATTGGTTTTTCGGGAGCAGCTTTCGTCAGTAAATTATCAATATAATAGGTCGCTCCCGAATTAGAGTTGGACTCAAAAAGAAGCACAACAGTATTGATCGCCAAAGCACTTGTGTTGGCATCAATTACTTTTTCGAATTCAAATTCTATGGTTTCCCATTTGTTTTGTACGGTTGTAGTCGCTTTGTAACCGCTATGTCTTCCGTACGGAAAATTAGTTGCCGTTGTTACCAGACTGTTTTCAAGTTGCATGGAAATTTTAGTTCCCACCGGAGCCGAAGTGTAAATATCAAAAGAGAGTTTTTTTCTTCCGTAAACATAATCATTGGCATTGGTAATGGTTAGATTTTTAATGTTTACCACATCATACAATTCAGAAGCGTTACGAACGTATTTTCCAACCAAAGCAGAGGTATTTACACCTGTAGCGGAAGGATTTGCAACTGCTTCTGTTAAAACACCCGTTTTGAGCGGATAAAGTACGTTTCTATTGCTTTGAAAATCTTCGTGGATTTTCTCAACCGGTAAAGGTACTTCTGTAGTTACGACCAGTTTATAGGTTGTGGCATTGCAACCGGAAACAGTTGCCACAGCGGCAATGTCTCCTCCTGTAGTTCCCCAATTAACCGTAATCGTATTGGTTCCCTGTCCAGAAGTAATCGTCGCACCGGAGGGTACAGTCCAATTGTAACTTGCTCCGGCAATCGCATTCAGCGTATAGGTTTTCCCTGTTTCGTTATGATATACTTTTGCATCTCCGATTACTCCATGCGTAAAACTTCCGTCGTACACACGAACATAATCAACTTGTAATTTTGAAGGAAAATCAGCCGGAATTGGCTCCACTCCTGCTCCGTTGACGCTTGTATATGGCGTTCCTAAACTACCGACAGCCAAATTCAAAATGATATAAAAATTGTTATCATTAAAAGGCCAGCCGCCATTTACAGTGGTGTTTGGAGTTGCTGTATGAAATAAGTTTCCATCAATAAACCATTTAATACTATTAGGTCCCCATTCTACAGCATATACGTGAAATTCTGTAGACAAATCTGTTGGAGAAGTATAACTCCTACCGGTGTAATGGTAACCCCCACCGTCATAATGTATGGTTCCGTCAACAGACTTTGGATTCCTGTGTTTC
This sequence comes from Flavobacterium sp. ABG, assembly GCF_001027725.1. Taxonomy (NCBI): domain Bacteria; kingdom Pseudomonadati; phylum Bacteroidota; class Flavobacteriia; order Flavobacteriales; family Flavobacteriaceae; genus Flavobacterium; species Flavobacterium sp. ABG. The sequence goes on along the minus strand of NZ_LEKS01000011.1, from coordinate 141,500 downwards.
GCTTCCATAATATCGATCTCGCCAGTATAGGGCCAATTGGATACACCGGCAGGTAACATCCAGAATGCGGGCCATGCGCCCATACCTGAAGATAATTTCATACGGGCTTCCACTCTTCCGTATTTCAAAGAATATTTGCCCTCCGTAGTTAATTTTGCTGATGAATAAGGCTGTTGCGGGAATGCTGCACTGGGCTCATATTTCGCCTCAATATTAAGGTAACTGTTTGTTCCTTCTTTAACAATAGTCGCCTGATTTGGATCGTAACGTTGTGCTTCAGCGTTCCCAAAGCCACAAAGTGTGGGACAGCCGTTTCCAGAAATGCTTTGCCATTTTGTGGCGTCTACTGTGGTTCCGTTAAACTCGTCCGCCCAAACGAGTGTATTACATTGTGCCTGTAGTTTTAGAAAAGGGGACAAGGCTACCAGAGCCATAATAAAACACCTTTTCAGATAATTGCAATTGCTTCTCGGTGGTCGGCCGAAAAAAGAGTTTTTTTGATTCATTTTTTTAGTTTTTTGTTAGTAAAGAATACCATCAAATCAAAAAGTCAATTTGCAAAAAACGGACTGATTTTTCTGATAATAATTCACAATATTAACAAATAAACTACCCTGAAGACCAATTCAGGGCTACGGTTTGACTACGGTGGTTGATAAAAAAATGTCCAAAACGGCTCAATCAGACCTAAGATTTTACTTCACAATACCAAATCAAAAATTAAGAATAAACTCCGTAATATTGGCATCAGAAGAAAGTTGTAGTTTTTTTCGAATGCGGTATCGCGTGTCTTCAACACCTCTTACCGAAATTCCCAAAAGCGGAGCGATTTCTTTTGTATTGAAGTTCATTCGCAGATACGCACACAATCGCATGTCCCGCGGAGTCAATTCAGGAAAACTGTTTTTGAGCCGTTGCATGAAATTATCATGTAGCTGATTGAAGATTTCTTCGAATTCATTCCAATGCTGATCTCCCTGAAGTTCATGATCAATAATTCGGTTTATTTTAGTAAGCAGACTAAAGCTGATAGCAGCCTCTTTTTCTTTCTTAATCTCAGAGATAAGCTCTTTAATTGATAATAATATTTCATTTAAATGAATCAAATTCACCGTATTCGAAGCCACTTTGACATTTTTAAGCGTAATGGTGGCTTCCAGATTTTCGCGCATGATTATCGTGTTTTGTTGTTCCAGTGCCAATTTTTGCTCATTTAATTCTGCCCGGTTTCGCAACAATTCTTTCTCCTGATTTAAGATTAATTGTGCTTTTTCACGCTCGGCAAGATTCTTCTGGTACCTAACAATTGCATAAAGCAAACCGAAAAAAAGCAACACGTACAAAAGATAAGCCCAACTGGTGCGGTACCAAGGAGGCGAAATTTCGAACCTGAAAACAGCCTCTTCACTTACCACATCGTAAATATTCTTTGCCCTTACATGAAAAACATAACTGTTTTCAGGAAGATTGGTATACTCTTTTTCGGTTTGAAGGCTCCAATCTGACCATTTGGGTTCAAAACCTTCCAGCCAATATTCATATTTAGTAGCATCAGCCTCGTCATAATAAAGAGAGGCAAATGAAAAATGTAAAGCATTATTCGAGTAGGCCAAAACCGGAAAAAGAGTGTCATCACCCTCTGAGTTCGTTGGAAGCACATCATATCGGCTTGAAAACAACAAACTGTCTTTTGGAAAAATACACTTTACCTCCGCTATAATCGATTTGTATTTGGTTTGATAGCTTTTTCCTTTCGTGTTATTGTAATGAATTAACCCCTCTTGGGTCCCAAAAAACACATCACCGGTTGCGGTGGTCTGAATGTTTTCAAAACCAGGAATGTATAAATACCTTAATTTTCTGAAAGGCAACTCTTCTACATCAAAATGGCCTGTCTTTTTACGACTGATCTTTCCGGTATTCTCACCTGAAACATACCAAATATTGTTTTGATTGTCTTCTTTAAGCAAACGGATGTGGCTGTCCATTCCCAGATATTTTGTAAAAACAGCATCAGGAATCATTTTATTGGTCTTCTTGTCCAGTTTATAGACTCCTTTTGTGGTTCCAAAAAGGATCTGATGGTCAATTTGAAAAGTATTCAAAAACAAACTCGATGGAAAACCATTCTCCCGATTATAAAATTCAGTACTCCAAACAGCATCAAAATTTTTGTTGAATTTGATTTTAAAAATTCCTTTATAACCATGCGCAATCCAAACAGCGTCATTGTCGGTCACCATTACCCTGCTGCTTTCTTCAAAACCCTTAATTTTATTCTGATAAACCCACGAACCGTTTATTCTTTTCAATAAATACAATCCGGTATAACCGCCTACAAGTAATAAATCAGGGCGATTGGGAACGATTACACCTTGCCAGGCACCGTCTATTTTGGCGAGCAGTTTGGTTGAAGTTCCTTTTATTTCGAATATTCCGTTTTTTTCAAAAGCTAAAAGAGAACCTCCAAAAATGCCAATATTCCACACATTTTCAGACATTCCTGAGATATGTTGAAAGTGTACATTTTCTCGTTTTCCGTTCTTATACGCATTCCAATCCAGCCAAAATAAACCATTATCAGTTGCAATGTAAAGTTTGTTTTCATAAATCTGACTGCAATATATTTTGGTTTCAGAATTGGAGGCATCCAATATTTTAGACAAAGGCGACGAAATCTGAATTAACGAAATCCCTTCTTTAAGGGTTACCCATAAATTTCCTTCTTTATCTGTTTTGAGATTTGTTACATAATCATGCTGTAATCCCATTTGTTTGTTGATGTGCTGAATCAATTTTCCCTCACTATCCAGAACTACCAACCCCGATTGACGTGTTCCGATTCCAAAATAACCATCAGAAAGTAGAGCTCCTGTCGAAATTTGATTCTGTTTCAGTAAGTAGTCTGCTTCGGTTACAAAGTTTTTTAACTGATTGTTTTTATAAACAAAGAGACCGTCTTTTTGCGTGAGAACTACCAATCCGTTCTTCGTCTCAAAGATTTTTTTAATCTTCAATCCTATAAATTGCTTACTATTTGGAAGAGGTTCTAAAACATTGCCATTGAACTTCAAAAGCCCTTTCACATTATCCGAAACATAAATCACTTTATTTACTTCGAAAAATTCATCAAAAGTTGAAGCTGGTCGTATGACTTTGATTTTATTATCCTTATAAACAAACAATCCTTCCTTAGAAAAAAAAATGACTTCCTTGTTGCGAATAACAGTATGCAACACATCGCCAAAATTCCTGTTAGCCGTCGGAAGCAATTTTACCAAAGATGTATATTTATATTGTCCGTTGGGCAACTGAACGGCGTAACCAAAATCACCCTGAGCCCCCACATATATTTTATCTTTCGCATCAATCGCGAGTGAACGAACCATACTCTTGTTTTCGGGTTGTGTGACAATGTTCCATCGGACACCGTCAAACTGCAAAATCCCGAAATGATTCGCAAAAAACATCATGCCTTTGGAATCCTGTAAAACATCCCAATTTTCGGAAGCTGCTTTATAGCTCTTCGGACTGTAATTCGTTATAAACGGAACTCCGGTTTTTTTAATCTGTGCATTACCGGTATGGAGTAAGGAAAATAGTAGTACAACTAAAAATCTAATTTTAAATTTCGTCATTTTGTTTCCGTCTGTAGGTTACTTTATAGGGCTTGCAAAAACCATCCTCTTAAAAACAATCCGTTTGGGCTTAGATTGTTTTTGAAAAAAAAGCTGTTTCTTATTGCTTGTAAATAGTGAAAATCAACATTTTGAAGTCATAAAAAAACGAATAGCTATCTTCAAATATATAAAATTTCATTTATAGCTAACAATTAATTTTAACAGATAGACACATAGAAGTACAATCTAAAAAAACGTTTCACTATAAATAAATCACCAAAGCGTATGTGAAAAATTGCAATTTTCTTAAAACAACTTAAATTCTAAAATCTATGTGACTATCTGTTAAAAAAGCATTTAGCTAAATTACACCTAACAAACATAAAATTTCACTTTATGGCACTATAAAACCTATATTAACACGGAACAATAAACTACTCACTATCAAACAACTGTACATTATTACACCAATTCTGTATTCGCCATGACCATTTGATTAGTACATTTATTCCTTGCTATAAAATTATTTCCGAATCAAAATTAAAACCTTCAATTTTGAAAAAACATTTATTATTAACCGTCCTATTGGCTGGCACTTTTGTTGTCTCTTCACAAAGCAAAATCATAACCGTTACTAATTCGCTTCCTGTTGACCGGGAATTTGAAACGGTCGAACTAACTAAAAAGTTGCTTGGACTACCCGCTTCATCTAAACTTGAAAATTACGCCGTAAAAGAAAAAAATTCCAGTTCGTTTTTAGAAAGCCAATCTGTTGACAATGATGGTGACGGCATTCGAGATGTTCTCTTATTTCAGCCCAAAATGAGTGCTTCCTCTCAAAAAGAATTTGAAATCGTTGTGGTCACGATTCCCTCCGAATCAAAAAACAACAACTGTTATTCCAGATTTGTTCCCGAACGAACTGATGATTATGCTTGGGAAAACGACAAAGTTGCCTTCAGAACTTACGGTCCGGTTGCTCAAAAAATGGTAGAAGATCATATTCCTGGCGGAACGCTCACCAGCGGAATTGATGCCTGGCTAAAAAGAGTTGATTATCCTATTATTAACAAATGGTATGAAAAAGCCACCAATGGAACCGGGACGTATCACAAAGATACTGGGGAAGGTTTAGACAATTTTCATGTTGGAGACAGTCGAGGCATTGGCGGAATTGCCGTAAATGTTGACGGTAAATACTATTTCTCTAAAAATTTTATTGAATGGAAAACCATCACCACAGGCCCAATAAGAACCAGCTTTATTTTGACTTATGCAGATTGGGACGCCAAAGGTTCAAAAATCAAAGAGTCTAAATTGATTAGTCTTGATTACGGAAGTTATTTGTCCCGTTTTGAAATCTCCATCACAGGCACCAAAAAAATTTCCGCAGGAATTACACTTCATGACAAAAAAGGCACTATTGGAACTAATATAAAAGAAGGCTGGTTAAGTTACTGGGAAACTCTTGATGATTCTGAAATCGGAACGGGTTTAGTAGCGCCTAAAAAGACCTTAACCAATTTTGACAATCATATTACCGCTGAAAAAGACTTGAGTAATCTCTATGGAAATTTAAACGTAAAAGACAACAAAGTGATTTATTATGTTGGCTTCGGTTGGAAAAAAGGAAGCCCTTTTCAAACCAAACAAGAATGGGAAACTTATTTGAGTTCGTTTGTCCGTAAAATAAATAATCCGCTTATTGTAAAAGTGAAGTAATAAAAAATTATAAACCAAACCTGACAGGTTTTAAAAACCTGTCAGGTTTAAATTACTTTTTAACCGGAAAATAATTCTCTTTTAAGATAATTTCCAACGGAATATAATGCGTGTCTTCTACGGTCTCCTGCAAAACCATTTTTTTGTACAAATGACTGATCCCCATATAGCCCTGCTCCTCGGGTCTTTGGTTAATTAAAAAGTCAATTATTCCTTTATTTAGGTATTCTATATTTTCTTCCAATAAATCATAACCAATGATACGAACGCCTTTAATATTGTTTTTCTCTAAAAATCGAGCCACAATATACGCTCTGGAATTAGGCACAAAAACACTGTGAACCCCCAAAAACATATCCATATTCAACTGATCGATTCCGGAGTCTTTAATGGTAACTTCCGAAAACTTAAAATTGGTAAGTTCACCATGATCCTTAAAGAAAGAATAAAATCCATCGATGCGTTGCAGATAAACCGAAGTGCTTTCGATTTCTCTTGTGATCTTAAAGATCAATATCTGCCTTTCGTTTTTCACAGCAAAACTAATTAACCTACCAGCCAAATAACCACTCTGAAAAGCATCCTGCCCTACATAAGCATGTTGCTGATTGGTGTTGATATCAGAATCAATTAATACAACAGAAATGTTCTTTTTTTTGTACTTATCTAAAAACCGAATGGATTCTTCGTAAAATATTGGGGCAAACAACAAGCCATCACATTCAAAGTCGAGTACTTTTTTCACCGCTTCTTTAAAAGATGCTGTATTAAAATCGTAGAAAAAATAATCCAGCACGACCCCGAATTTTCCAAATTCAACCGCCGCTTTTTCTATACCGATAATCTGACTCTTCCAATATTCTAAATCTTCGTATTTAGGCAAAAAAACTGCGAAATGAAATTTCTTATTCAATGCCAGATTACTGGCCAGGATATTTCGCTTGTAACCGTATTCTTCTATTATAGCGTTTACTCTATCAACATTATCCTGGGTCACCTGTCCGCGGTTATGGATAATTCGGTCAACAGTTCCCGGTGAAACATTGGCTAGTTCTGCTATTTTTTTAATTGTTATAATAGTGATTGCTTTTAAGTTAAAATAATACAGTAAGTGTGTAAAATTAATTTTTTTTATCAAAGATAAATTGTTTTGGTTAAGTTTTTATATACATTTGTAAAAATACGTGTGCGTACACGGAGTTTTCAAACAATACAGAATGAAGCAAGAACAGAAACAAAAAAACGGTCTTGTTTTCTAAGTCAGCAACTAACTATTTCATAAAATATAAAACCGAAACGATGATAATAGATTCATTACAAAATGCAACAAAATATTATGCTTTACACCCCAATTTCAAAAAAGCATTTGATTATGTAAATCAAAATGACCTGTCAAAATTAGAAGCAGGAACTTTTGATATTACGGCGGGTTTAAAATTAATTGTAATTATCGGTGAAGGAAGTAGCCGCGAAGAAAGTATCAAAGGTTTTGAATGCCACGATCAAAATATTGACATTCAGATTTCGATAAAAGGCCCTGAGACTTTTGCCTGGAAACCCAGAGAAAAATGTCTCAATCCGAATGGAGATTATAGCGACGAGCGAGATGTTCGTTTTTTTCATGATGCTCCGGATATGTTTTTTGAATTGCAGGAAAAGCAGTTTGCGATCTTATTTCCCGAAGACGTACACGCTGCAATGATTGGTGAGGGAGTAATAAAAAAAGTTGTTTTTAAAGTAAAAATATAAGCTATGAGTACCATTCAAAATTCAATTGATGTTATTGTAAAACAAGGAATTCTGCCTTTGTATTTCAATACCGATGAAAATAAAAGTATTGAGATACTAAGAGTCCTTTATAAATCCGGAATCAAGGCCGTTGAGTATACCAACAGAGGCCCGGAAGCAGCATCCAATTTCAAAAAAATGATTGAAGTCAGAAATGCTGAGATGCCGGAAATGTTATTGGGAATCGGTACCATAAAGAATATGCAGCAGGCAGAAGAATTTTATACGATTGGAGCAGATTTTTTTGTAAGTCCGGGTTTCGTTGCCGAAGTTTCTGATTTCTTAAAAAGTAAAGACATTCTATACGCTCCGGGTTGTATGACGCCAACCGAAATTATTACAGCCGAAAATGCCGGAGTCAAATTTATTAAACTCTTCCCGGGTAATATTTTAGGTCCTGACTTTTTAAGTGGTATAAAAGACATTTTCCCTTCTTTAATTTTTATGCCAACAGGAGGTGTAGAAACCACGTTACAAAGTATACAAAGCTGGTTCACCGCAGGAGTTTCCGCTGTTGGAATGGGAAGCAAACTAATCAGTAAAAAAGTAATGGAACACGAAGCTTATGATACCATCGAAAAGGAAACCGTAAGAGTTTTGTCTTTGATTGAAACCGTAAGAAACAAATAGCACTAACTTATATATGGATTCAATATTTAATCTAAAAGGAAAAATTGCACTTATTACAGGTGGTGCGGGCGTACTTGGAAGCAATATGGCAAAAGTACTCGCTAAACAAGGCGTTATTACAGGAATCGTATCACAATCTATTGAAAAAGCAACTAAAACTGTCGCAGCAATTACGGACAATGGTGGAACGGCTTTTGCCATTCAGGCCAATGTTTTAAACAAAGAAGAACTCGAAAAAGCAAAAGATTTTATTGTTGAAAAATACGGTCGTTTGGATATTCTCATCAATGCAGCGGGAGGAAATATGCCCGGAGCCACCATCAGCCCCGATCAGACGATTTACGATCTGAAAACCGAAGATTTGCAAAAAGTTATTGATCTGAATATTATCGGAACAATGCTTCCTTCGCAGGTATTCTCAACCCTTTTTGCCAAACAAAAAGAGGGAATCATTATCAACATTTCGTCGGCATCGGCACAAAGACCTTTGACAAGAGTTGTTGGGTATTCCGCATCAAAAGCAGCAATAGACAATTTCACGCAATGGATGTCGGTTGAATTGGCTTCAAAATATGGAGAAGGCATTCGGGTTAATGCTATTTCACCGGGCTTTTTTATTGGGGAACAAAATCGCGCGCTATTGCTGACACCGGATGGAAAGTTAACTCCAAGAGGCGAAAAAATTATTGACCACACTCCCATGGGAAGATTTGGAACACCGGATGATATTGACGGAGCATTATTGTTTTTATGCAGTGACATGTCAAAATTTGTAACAGGAACAATCTTAAAAGTCGATGGAGGTTTTGCCGCTTCCAGCATTTAAAAACAATTACCAAATACTATATTAAATGGAACAAACGTTACGATGGTTCGGACCACAAGACCCGGTTTCTTTACAAGATATTTTACAAACCGGAGCGACCGGAATTGTAACCGCATTACACCATATTCCCAATGGAGAGGTATGGCCAATCAACGAAATACTCAAACGAAAAGTTGAAATTGAACATAAAAATGGGGATCCTAAAAAGGAAGCCTCCGGTTTGATTTGGTCAGTTGTAGAAAGTATTCCTGTTCATGAAGATATTAAAAAACAAACCGGAAAATACTTAGAGTATATTGAAAATTACAAAGAAAGCATTCGGAATCTGGCTTTATGCGGAATAAAATGTGTTTGCTACAATTTCATGCCGGTTTTAGACTGGTCAAGAACGGACTTGTCTTATGAAATGCCGGATGGTTCAAAGGCCTTGCTTTTTGATGGTATTGCCTTCGCGGCTTTTGAATTGTTCATTTTGAAAAGACCCGGAGCAGAAGCCACCTATACGGAGGCACAAATTAAAAAAGCGACCAAATACTTCGAATTATTGACGGAGGCCGATAAACTAAAACTGCAACAAAACATTCTCGCCGGACTTCCAGGGGCAGAAGAAGCCTATACGGTTGAGGATTTTCTGCTGACTTTAAAAGGCTATAGTCAAATAGACAGACAAAAATTAAAGGAGAATCTCTTTTTCTTTTTGAGAGAAATCATTCCCGTAGCTGAAAAAGCAGGTGTTTTAATGGCCATTCATCCGGACGATCCTCCCTTCCCGATTTTAGGCTTACCACGAATTGTAAGCACCGAAGAGGATTTAATTGAATTAATGCGTGCCATTGATTCCAAATCAAATGGTTTTACGATGTGTACCGGTTCATATGGCGTAAGAGCAGACAATGATTTGCCCGGAATGGTGCGACGTCATGGTGATAAGATGAATTTTATACACCTTAGAAGTACAAAAAGAGAGGAAGAAGACCGTTTTTTTGAAGCCAATCATTTAGAGGGTGATGTCGATATGTATAAAGTAGTAAAAGCGATTCTAGAAGTCGAGAAACGAAACGGAAGTACTTTACCAATGCGCCCTGATCACGGTCATCAAATGCTCGATGATTTAAATAAAAAAACAAATCCCGGATATTCCGCGATCGGTCGTTTAAGAGGTTTAGCCGAATTAAGAGGGCTTGAAATGGGGATTAAAAAATCTATTGTTTAAAAAAGAATGTCTATAAAACCGGAAATAGTAAGATAGCACGCAGATCTGGCAGATTTGGCGGATTCTCGCGAAAGCAATCAAAAAAATCTGCTTTAACTTTTGTTGAATGTCTTTAAAACAGGAAATAATAAAATAGCACGCAGATCTGGCAGATTTGGCGGATTCTCGTAAAAGCGATGAAAAAAACTGCTTTAAATTTTGTAGAATGTGTTTAAAACAGGAAATATTAAAATGGCACGCAGATCTGGCGGATTTGGCGGATTCTCGTAAAAGCAATAAAAAAAAATCTGCTTTAAATTTTGTAGAATGTGTTTAAAACAGGAAATAATAAAATAGCACGCAGATTCTAGCAAAGAAATGAAAAAAAAATCTGCCAAATCTGCCAAATCTGCGTGAAAAAAAAACAAAACCACGTCTCTTCAAATCATTTGAATCTGTGGCATTATAAAAAAAAGTTTGAGAACTAACCACCCCAAACTCATTACAAAAAAAACATTGCAAACTACTAACTATCATGACTTTCAAAAACCAACTAACCAAAAAAAACCGCTGGAACTATTATGGTATTTTTATAAGTACGCTACTTATACCCCTAAACGCAATTAGCCAGCAGTTACCCAAAATCCTAAACACACAACAAAAATCAGTAACCACTTACCTACCCGATTTTAGTTATGCAGGCTATCATTTTGGAGAAACAAACTTACCTGAAGTTCAAGGAAAAATAATCAATGCGGTCGATTTTGGTGTAAAAGCAAATGATGAATTAGACGATTCGAAAGCCTTACTAAAAGCAATAAAAGCAGCCAATGCAATAGAAGGAAATGTCATTTTGCAATTACCCGCAGGAAGAATCATTTTAAGCACCATTTTATACCTCGAAAGAAGCAATTTTGTGTTACGGGGTACAGGATCAGGCAAAAACGGAACAGAGTTCTATTGTCCGAGACCAATGATGTACTTAAAAGACCCTGAATCATTAGCCGAATTAAGGGAATACCTGACTACTTTTGACAAAAGACAGCGGGAGAACGAAAACAATATCGACTTGGCTTTTTCGCAATACGCCTGGTCCGGAGGTTTTATCTGGACACAGATTCCAAATGAACGCGTAAAATCCTATCTTGATAAATACGAACCCACTCCAATTGTTCTGGCTAAAGTCAGCAGTGGTACTATGGGCGAGCATACGATAACCGTTTCGGACTTAAACGGGTTGAAAGTTGGCGATGTCGTAGAATTACAATTATTTAATAAGGACGGCGAAAATGGCGAAATTATTAAAGATTTATACCAAGGTGCTCCTGTAAAACCGGGTTCACACCATTGGAAATTTCCAAAATTACCCATCGTAAGACAACAAGTTGAAATTACTAAAATTTCAGGTTCTAAAATCACGCTGAAAACACCTTTGACTATTGGCATCAAACCCAGTTATCAGGCACAATTGGTAGAATGGAAACATTTAAACGAAGTAGGGATTGAACATCTGCGTTTTACATTTCCGGATATTCCGAGAGTAGCACATCATGTTGAACCGGGAAATAATGGTATTTTTCTAACCCGTGTTTTTAACAGTTGGGTCAAAGATGTGACCATAACCAATGCAGACAGCGGAATTTTGGCAGAAGAAATCGCCAATGTCACCATACAAGATATCGTAACCGACGGAAATCATATGGCACATTATACCGTTACTTTAGGAGGTGTACATAATGTCTTAGTAAAGAATCTAAAGGTGTACAATAAAGCCGTTCATCCTTTAAGTTTCAACACTTTTGCTACTAAAAATGTCTATCAGAATTGCGAGGTTTTTGCAGATCCCCTTTTAGATCAGCATTCGGGTGCCAATCATCAGAATTTATTCGATCATATAATGGTTCATTTAACTCCGGATAACACCAAGAGTTATGCCTTATTTGGCGGTGGCGGTGCCGACTATTGGAAGCCTTCACACGGTCCCTACAGTACTTTTTGGAATCTGAATGTACAGGTTTCAAATCCCGAAGAACATACCAAACCGGTTTTACTTTATGGCATGAAAGACGGCCCTTTCGCCAGAATTATAGGAGTAAATGGAAATACAACATTCGAAGTAAAATACGAGCCCGAGCCCTACATTGAATTTTTAAATAAGTCTATGGAGAAAGTACCTTCTTTATATGATTATCAATTGAAAAAACGATTAAAATAAGTTTAGGTAAAACTGTATCATTTACAATCTAGCTAAATCACAAAGAGTAAAGAGTAAAGAGCAAAGAATAAAGAGCAAAGAATAAAGAGCAAAGAATATAGAATATAGAATAGTTCGATCAAACAAAAACTTTGCGCCTTAGCGCCTTTGTGGCTCCCCGCTCATATTTTCACAATATAATTCGAATGCTATGAAAAAAAAAATAGCTCTTCTAGTTTTAGTCCTCATCACGGGAAATGTGTTTTCTCAAAATAAGTACCGCCTTAAAAATATCTCGACAACCGATGGTCTTTCGCAAAGTTCTGTCATTGCCATACATCAGGATAAATTAGGGCAAATGTGGTTTGGTACGCGGGACGGACTCAATAAATACGACGGAAGCAAGTTTACCATTTTTAGAAATGACATTTCTGATAAAGCAACGATCAGCAACAATGATATTCTGGCAATTGAAGAAGACAATTCGGGGAAAATATGGGTCGGAACTTACAACGGACTCAACTGCTACGATCCTGTTTCCAATACTTTCAAGAGGTATTTGCACTCCAATACCAACCACACCATTAGTAGTAATGCTGTTTGGTGTATCAAAGAAATTGGCAATGAACTTTGGTTTGGAACCTCAAAAGGCTTGAGTATTTTCAATAAAAAAACCAAGCTGTTTACTTCTGTTTTCCATTCAGATACCGATACCTCAACTTTGCCAAGCAATAATATTCTGACTATTCTAAAAACCAAAAAGCAAGAAATCTGGATTGGCACAACAAAAGGTTTATGCCGACTTACAAGCAGAAATAACGGAAAATTAACTTTTAAAAATTATCCGCTAAACACCACTGATTTACTTAATGTTCAAACCATTGCAGAAGACGCACAAGGTGATTTATGGATCGGTACCAAAAACAAAGCGCTTTTAAAACTCGATATAAAAACGCGTCAATTTGTTTCTTTTTTGCCGAATGAAAAATACAAAGAAATAAACGCAGACATTCGTTCATTAGCCATTGACAATCAAGGTTCGTTATGGATTGGCGCTTATGATGGAATCTATATTTACGGCAAAGATAAAAGTCTGCAGAAAATCAATAACAGTAATAATAGCAACGGGATTGACAAAGTAAAATCGGTTTTTATCGATAAAAAAGGTTCCGTTTGGATTGGCTGTTACTACAAAGGCGTAAACATCTGGGATGTATCTAATGTCAATTTTTCGAATTACAATCAGAATTCAAAAAAAATCCCAATGAGTTTTGATGTCATCAGTTCGATCATCACCGACAAAAACAAAAATATCTACTTTGGCACGGAAGGTGGTGGAATAACCATTTACAACCCAAATACATCGGCAACAAGTTATATCAATAGCAGCACTGGACAAAGCAATAAAAATGATATCAAATCGATGTCGCTTTCTCCCGATAATATCTTGTGGATTGGCACATTTTCTAAAGGATTATCGGCTTACAACACCCTTTCAAAAAGAATTGAAGACAACCGCATCAGTTCGGAATTAAGCGCATTAGTAAAAGAAACCGGTGTCTATTCTATTAAAACGGAAGCCAACGGAATTGTTTGGATCGGAACTTTTGGAAAAGGTTTGATACGATACAATTCTATTGACAAAACCTTTGTCTTTATAGGAAACGATAACACAAAAGCCAATTTTCTAACAAACAATATTATCCGAACTCTTCTAATTGATCAAAAAAAGAGACTTTGGGTCGGAACTCAAAATGGACTTAATTGCATCTCGTTGAACAATTTCAAACCCAATCATTATTCTATACAGCATTACTTTTTTGATAAACCTTCTTTGTCGGGAGATGATATACTCACGCTATATCAGGACAGTCAGAACAAAATATGGGTGGGTACAAAAGCAAAAGGACTGCATTATTTTGATGGAAAAAGATTTCAGAAAATCAATCTAAAAGTCGGAAACACTGTCATTACTTCGATACATTCGATTTTAGAAGATGGTGACAAAAACCTATGGGTCAGCACGAATCAGGGAATTTTAAAATACAGTACCACTCAAAAAACGGTTGCTTTATATGATCAAAAAGATGGTTTGGCAAGTAATGAATTCAATGATAATTCGGCCTTAAAACTGGACGCTACTCAATTTTATTTTGGAAGCCCATCCGGAGCTACGTTTTTTGATGCCAAAAAAATTGTCCTGAACCGATATTCACCACAGGTTTTAATCACAAGTCTGAAAATTAAAAATAAGACGATAAATCCAAATGACACACCGGAAATTTTAGAGAAAGGCATCAGTTACACCAAAAACATAACGCTCGATTATGACAAGGCTAATTTTTCTATCAGTTATGCCATTCCAAATTACATCCGATCAAAAAACAACCAGTACAGTTACCGCTTAATTGGTCTGGAAAACAACTGGACGACAACCAAAAATACCGAGGCCATATTTGCCATTCAAAACCCGGGAACTTATGTTTTTGAAGTACGAGGTGCCAACAATGACGGGGTCTGGAACAGCACTCCCACTACACTTACCGTCACTGTAAATCCTGCACCGTGGCGAAGTATTTGGGCTTTTTTATTGTATGGAATAACAATTGGTCTGGGATTATATGGATTGATGTGGATCATTAAATCAAAAGCCACATTAAAACAAAAACTCGAATTAGAATATCTGGAAACCAAACGTATTGAAGAAAACAATCGTATCAAATTGGATTTCTTTACAAATATTTCACATGAATTCAGAACACCGCTGACCTTGATTCTTGGTCCCTTACAACAAATATTAGCGGACTATAACGGAACTAACGAAATGTACAAAAAACTGTTGGTTATAGAAGGAAGTGCCAATCATCTTTTGAGTCTGATTAACCGATTAATGGATTTCAGAAAACTAGAAAGCCATCAGGTCACCTTGGAATCTGCCAATGGAAATATTGTAAAATTTACTAAAGAAATCTTTCTTTCTTTTATAGAATATGCCAAAGATGGCGGTTACCAGTACACTTTTGAATCTTCACATGAGGAAATTCAGGTGTATTTTGATCGCTACAAATTAGAGCGTGTTTTTTATAATTTGATTTCAAATGCTTTTAGATATACGCCAAAAGGAGGTGTTATTGCAATCAAAATAAGTCAGAACGCAGAAAACTTATTCATTGCGGTAGAAGATTCGGGGGTTGGAATTGCCCAGGAGCATATTGATAAAATTTTTGATTTATTTTTTGAAATTCCGACCCACAACAACGTTCAGAAAAATTACAATAAAGGCACCGGAATTGGATTGTCGATTGTAAAAAACATTGTAAAACTTCATAAAGGAACCATAAATGTCGTCAACAAAAAAACGGAAGGTGTCATTTTTACGGTCACACTTCCATTAGGGAAAGAACATCTTCGACCAGAAGAAATCATTAAGGATTTTAGAATCAGTGATGCTATTGAACAGTATACAGCACAACTAGTTCCTAATGAAACAACAGAACCGGAAGACATTGACGATTATGTAGTGAATGCCGAAAAACAAACGATACTACTAGTGGAAGACCATAAAGTGCTGAGAGACTTCATGAAAAATCTGCTTAAAAAAGAATATAACATTCTGGTTGCCGACAACGGAAAAACGGCCTTAGAAAAAGCCATTCAATATGTGCCCAATTTAATTATCAGTGATGTTATTATGCCTGAAATGGTTGGTACCGAACTTTGTTCCAAAATAAAAGAAAACCTGAAAACCAGTCATATTCCTGTAATATTACTGACTTCACGATCCTCTTTGGTTTACAAATTTGAAGGATTGGAAAGTGGCGCTGATGATTATATCAGTAAACCTTTTAATTTAATTGAATTTAAACTCCGTATTAAAAACCTGCTCCATTCAACGGAACGATTAAAAGCAAAATTCTCAAGCGAAGACAATTTTGTTCCGGCAGAAATAACGGTATCTTCCATAGACGAAGCATTATTAAAAAAAGCCTTCCGTATTGTAGAGGACAATATCTCCAACGAGCAATTTGACATTCCTTTTTTCTGCTCCGAACTAGGGGTAAGCCGTACGATGTTATTTCTAAAAGTAAAAGCTTGGACGAACTTCACGCCAAATGAATTCATTCATGAAATAAGATTAAAACGAGCCGCCCAATTGTTGGAACAAAACAAACTAAACGTTTCTGAAGTAAGTTATAAGGTAGGTTTTAACAACCCCAAATACTTTAGCAAATGTTTTCAAAAAAGATATGGAAAAACTCCGTCACAATTTGCTGACAAATTTTCTAAACCGTTGTCCGTATTTTAAAAAGTCCTTTGTTTTCAGGGCTTAAAAAAGGGTGTCTGTATTTTTAGATACCCTTTTTTGTACTTCTATATCGCTTGTGCCTAATACATTTGTGGTATGAAAGTCAAAAAAACAAAATTCATATTACTCCAAATTCTCTTCATGATGCTGATAATAGGAATGAGTTTATTGCTTTTTTATTTTAGCTAACATTAACCTTTAAACCAAAAAATGAATGTTTACAAACCAAAAAATTAAGTCGTTTAAATGGTGTTTCCTAGTACTCTTTTTACTGGGAATTACTATTGTGAATGCACAGGAGAGAAAAGTCACCGGAAAAGTTACTTCCAGTGAAGACTTACTCGGGCTTCCTGGTGCTAATGTATATATCAAGGGATCTTCTGTAGGAGCCACTGCCGATATGGATGGGAATTATGCTGTTTTTGTTTCAGAAAAAAATGCTGTACTTGTTTTCAACTTTATAGGATATCAGTCGGTCGAAATTCCGGTCGGAAATAAAACCGTTGTCAATATTAGTCTAAAACCTGATACCAAAAATCTGGATGAAGTAATTGTGATCGGTTATGGAACCCGCAAAAAGAGCGACATTACAGGTTCTGTATCTTCTGTAACGGCAAAAGAATTAACTGCTTACCCCTTATTAAACGCCGAACAAGCTTTACAAGGGCGTGCAGCGGGGGTTTCTGTACAATCCAATAATGGTGGTGAACCGGGCGCTCCGATAAAAATCAGAGTTCGTGGAGGTACTTCGATTAATGCCAGTGGAGACGCACTTGTTGTGGTGGATGGTTTTGCAGGGGTTTCTATGCCTGCACCTCAGGACATCGCCTCTATTGAAGTTTTAAAAGATGCCTCAGCAACTGCTATTTACGGATCAAGAGGGTCTAACGGGGTTATTATTGTTACCACCAAAAAAGGAAAACCGGGAAAACCGGTTATTGAATTCAGCAATTCAACTTCCGTGCAATCTGTCAATAACAAATTGGATTTATTAAATGCCGATCAGTTTGTAGCGTACCGAAAAAGTTTTACTACACATACAGCAGGGCCAGCAAACACAGACTGGCAGGATGTCATTTATCGTGATGGAATGATTTCGAATAATCAATTGTCTTTTTCCGGAGGATCGGAAAAAGTAAGGTATTACGTTTCAGGAAATTATTTCAATCAAAATGGTGTTGTAATTAATTCCGGAATTGATAAATACTCCATTGTAAGCAATTTAGAAGCCGATTTAAGCGACCGATTTAAAGTGGGTTTGAATACCTTTCAAAGCAAACAAAATAAAGAAGGAATTATTTCTCAGACCGGTGCAGGCGGAACCGGAGCTGCCGGCGTAATTGCTGCCGCTTACCGTTTTATGCCGGATCAGGGCATCTACAAACCTGACGGAAGCTATACTTCTACTGCTCCTATTGGGGATGATATTGACAATCCGTATGCAACAGCGATGGAAAATGTTTTAGAAACCGTTTCTGTAGTTAGCAGAAATAATTTCTTCGCCACTTATAAAATCACACCTGACCTCGAATTTAAAACCACTTTAGGTTTATCGGATTCCAACTCTCAAACCGGAAGATTTATTCCGTCTACTTTAATTGCAGGGAAAAATATCAAAGGAGAAGCTTCTGTAAGCAACAACCGAAATTCCTCTTTCCTGACCGAAAATTATCTGACGTACAAAAAAGAGATTATCACAAAAGGAATCCTGACTGTTCTTGGAGGGTACTCCTATCAGAAAAACAAAAACGAAACTTCTTTTGCAGCCTCAAGAGGATTTTTGACCAATACCAATTCCTATCATAATTTAGGGGCCGGAACGGTCTTCTTAAAACCGGATTCTTCTTTATCAGAAACCGAGTTGATCTCGGCTTTCGGAAGGCTAAACTTTGATTACGACGACAAATACTTACTAACGTTTACGGCCAGACGTGACGGTTCATCTAGTTTCAGTAAAAACTATAAATATGGAACTTTCCCATCGGGAGCCATTGGTTGGAACATCGCTAAAGAACAGTTTTTAAAAGATAATAAAACGATTTCTAATCTTAAACTAAGAGCCAGTTATGGTGCTACAGGAAATCCTTCCATTGGTGCTTATTCTACTCTGTCCAGATTTTCTGAGATATATGATGTGAGTGGTGACGTAATTGTAAATGCAGTTCAATTAACTTCATTAGATAATCCAAACTTAAAATGGGAGACTTCCTATCAACAAGATTACGGGATCGATTTAGGTTTGTTTGATAATCGTATAAGTTTAACCGCCGATTATTATAAAACGATTACCAAAGACTTGCTGTTCAACAGACCTTTACCGGGAGTTTCAGGAATTGCCTCGCAACTTCAGAATGTTGGAGAACTAGAGAATAAAGGTTGGGAATTAGGAATTAATTCTAAAAACTTTATCGGAGCCGATTTTACCTGGTCGACCAGTTTTAATATTTCATCCAACAAAAATAAAGTATTGAAATTAGCCGATAACAAAGACCTTCTTATCAACTCGACACCAGGGCATTTCCTTGCAACGGAATCTCAGATTTTGAGAGTTGGACAGCCGGTTGGTTCCTTCTTCGGATTTGTTTATGATGGTGTGATTCAACAGGGCGAAACCGTACTTCCGGGGAATTTTGAAACGGCTCCGGGTGGAGAAAAATTCAAAGATGTAAATGGTGACGGAAAATTAGACTCGAATGACAAGACCATTATCGGAAATCCAAATCCGAACTTCATCTTCGGTTTAAACAATGATTTCACCTATAAAAATTTAGACTTAAATATTTTCTTCCAAGGTTCTGAAGGGAATCAAATTCTGAATTATACTTTAATGGAATTGGCTTCAGGAAACAATAATGCAACAACAGAAGTTTTAGATGCCTGGACTCCTACGCATACTGACACCAATGTTCCGGCCAATGCAGCGAGAACCAAAAGAGTAACGTCAAGATTTGTATACGATGCAAGTTATATCCGTTTGAAAAACATTTCACTTGGATACAGCTTAAATGAAAAAATTGTTTCGAAAATGGGGCTAAGTAAAGTCCGTTTTTTCATCAGTGCACAAAACATTTGGACCATTACCGACTATCCGGGTTCTGATCCGGAGGGCAATTATCTGAATGATACCAATGCCAGAAGTAATACCAATTTGGGTCTGGAATATGGAAGTTACCCAAATGTGAGAACATTTACGTTCGGATTTAATTTAAAATTTTAGTCAAATACCATCACTATCATGAAAAAATATATCGCTTTTATTTTCCTGGGAATATTCGCCTTCGGATGCTCTGATTTAGAAGAACATCCCGTAGGAATCATTCGTCCGGATAACTTTTTTAATAATACAGACGATTTGCAAGCCGCTGTAAATGGAAGTTTTGCCAACATCGCTCACAACAACTATTGGGGAAGAGAGTTTACCATTGCCCTGATGCTTAGAGATGATATGTCCGATATTGGAGACCGAACCACTCAGGCAGCAAGGATTGATGTAAACGATTTTAGAATGAACGACACCAATGCACTGGTAGCTAACTTCTGGCCACAATCGTTTATCATCATTGCCGCGGCCAATCAGGCGATCGAAGGCGCTAAAAAAACACCCGGTGATCCTGCAAAAGTAAACGCCATTGTTGCTCAGGCTTATTTCGCAAGAGCTTTTACCTACTATCATTTGGTTCGCATTTTTGGAGATGTTCCATATATCGATTTTGCCGTAAACGAAGTTTCACAGGTCGATAAATTAAGCCGAACCAAAGAAGCAATAGTATATGCCAAAATCATTGAAGATTTGGAATTCGCAAAAAAATGGCTGGACGATAAACCAAAAGTAAAAGCCGTTCCCGGAAAAGGAACTGCAGCAGGTTATTTGGCTTCGGTGTATTTAACTTTAGGAAATTATCAAAAAGCCTATGATGAAGCCAAATACGTTATTACAAATGAGGCAAAATTTGGTTTAGGGTTGGATGCCGATTTTCAGGATTTATTTAATGCTACAAAAGCAGCAACACTAAAAGAGCCTTTATTTACAATTGATTTTAACAACTTAACCTCCGGAAATTACGGTCAGGACTATACCGCCTTTTTTACAGGTTCCTTAAAAGATGACAGTTACAGTTATGGACAGGGGTTTTCTGTGGCTGTACCTTCTTTAAAAGTTTTTAACGACTGGGATCAAAGAGATTACAGAAGAGCGGTAAGTTTTGACACGATCATCAGAAAAAAAACAGGACCGGGTGGTGCTTTGCAAATTTATCCTTCAAGCGATAACGAAAAAGCGCCACGCCCCCATATTGCCAAATACTATCGTTTTCCGGGTAAAGCAGGTGCTAACGGAAGAACTTCCCAACACAACTACATCACCATGCGTTATGCCGAAGTATTGCTGACGGCTGCTGAGGCTTTAAACGAAATTAGTCCGGGAACATCAGAAGCGGATGGTTATGTAAACAGAGTCCGTGCAAGAGCCAGAAACAAAGCAGGCAGACAAGTTTCTTTTCCCGCAAATGTTACACCGGGATTATCTAAAACCGATTTCAGGAAAATGGTGGTTGATGAAAGAAGATTAGAATTGGCGTTTGAATACATTAGATGGTACGATATTAAAAGACTTAAAAATGGCCCTGAAGTATTTGGTCCAAATGGTTTTGAGCCTCACGCCAATTTTGATTCCAACAGAGATTATTTGTTCGCATTGCCGGGAACTGAGTTGGCGATAAATCCAAACTTAGCTCCAAACAACCCTGGCTATTAAAACATTATATTAAATTTACTTATGACTAAAGTTAATCACATACTTTTTGTTCTTGGGTTTGCATGGCTGCTTACAGCGTGCAAATCCGGGAATAATTCTCAGACTAATGCAACCGCATCTTCAGGTAATCTGCTTGAAACCCGTTATAAAATGATGTTGGAATATCCCGTAGATTCGATGGCAATGCCACGCAGCATGACCCCGGAATCCAATCTCATAAAGAAAGTACCTTCGCGAGATTGGACCAGTGGTTTTTTTGCCGGAAACTTATGGCAATTGTATCGACTAACAGGCAATTCCGAATACAAAAAACAGGCAGAAAAGTGGACCCCATTCAGCAAAAAAGAAAGTGTAAATCGTGGCTCTCATGATGTGGGATTTAAGGTGTATTGTGCCTTTGGAGAAGGTTTAAAAGTAGTCGATAATCCGGAATACAAAAAAACGATTATCAAAGGTGCTGAAACCTTATGTACGCGTTTTAATGAAAAAGTAGGTGCGATCCGTTCCTGGGATTTCAACAAAGACATTTGGGAATATCCGGTAATCATTGATAATATGATGAATTTAGAATTACTTTTTGAGGCTACTAAATTATCCGGTAACAAAAAGTATCAGGATATCGCCATCAAACATGCCAATACCACACTCAAAAATCAATTTAGAAAAGACAACAGCTGTTACCATGTGGTGGTTTACGACACCATCACGGGAACTGTAAAAAAGAAAACGACTTTACAGGGATACAATGACGATTCGGCTTGGGCACGAGGTCAGGCCTGGGCGGTTTACGGATTTACCATGTCGTATCGTTATACAAAAGACAAGGCCTACATCGATCAGGCAGAAGCAACCGCAAAGTTTTTTATGACAAATAAAAACCTGCCCGAAGATGGGATTCCGTATTGGGATTTTAATGATCCTGGTATTCCAAATGCGGCACGTGATGTTTCTGCAGCTACCATTATGGCCTCAGCTTTATACGAACTTTATGGCTACACCAAAAACAAAACGTATCTGGCTTATGCTAACAAAGTAATCCAAACTTTAAGTTCTGATCACTATATTTTAGACTCTAAAATCAACGCACCCTTTATCTTCGGTCATAGCACAGGAAACTGGCCCAAACACGACGAAATTGACGAGCCAATCGTTTATGCCGATTATTACTTTCTGGAAGCAGTATTAAGAAAAAAAGACTTATAACGTATGAGAAAATTATCTTACCGCTACAAGTCTGTTTTTACACTTCTATTTGTTTTTTATTTTGGTAGCTACAATCTTTCTGCTCAGACCAAAACCGATAGCCGTACCAAAACAAATCTCAACGACAATTGGCTTTATTTAGAAAACGGTACTGCAAACCTCAAAGAGGCACAAAAAGCAATCAATTGGACTCCAATAAGTTTACCGCATAGTTGGAACAGCGAAGATGCAACCGATTTAATTCCGGGTTACAGACGGGATGCGAGCTGGTATCAAAAAATGCTCAACATCACAAAAATAGATCAAAACCGACGTTATTTTTTATATTTCGAAGGCTCCAATGTCACTACCAAAGTATATGTAAACGGTAAAGAAGCAGGCGGTCATATTGGTGGTTATATTGGTTTTACAATCGATATTACAAATTATATCAAAGAAGGAAATAATGAACTTTTTGTACGTGTAGACAACAGTTATGATATTGAAATTATTCCATCACAAAAAAGTGATTTTTTTATCTACGGAGGAATTACACGTGATGTTTGGCTGGTTTCTAAATACAAAAACAACATTGCCAATCTGAAAATTACAACTCCCGAAGTATCGGACAAAAAAGCGTCTTTAAATGTTAGTGCTTCAATAGAAAATCCGGAAGAACTAAAGGGACTTTCATTAAGTGTTATCCTTAAAAATCCAAAAGGAAAAAAAGTCGCAGTTAAAACCATTTCCGTTACCGATAAAACAGTAAACATAAGCTTTGAGAATCTTAAAAATCCTGAATTGTGGGATACTCAAAAACCTAATTTATATACGATCACCGCTGTGCTGTCAGAAAAAAATACCGTCAGAGACAGCACTAGCGAAAAAGTTGGTTTCAGATGGTTTGAGTTTAAGGATCACGGTGCTTTTTACCTTAACGGAAAAAGACTCCTGATTCGTGGCACACACCGACATGAGGAACAAGCCGGAGTTGGCGCTGCCATGAATAATGCACAACATCGCGCCGACATGGAATCCATAAAAAAAATGGGCGCTAATTTTGTTCGTCTGGCCCATTACCCGCAAGATCCCGAAATCTACAAAGCCTGTGATGAACTTGGTCTTTTGGTTTGGGATGAATTGCCTTGGTGTCGTGGCGGAATTGGAGATGAACTTTGGAAAACAAATACCAAAAACATGCTGGTTGAAATCATCGAACAGAATTACAACCATCCGAGTATTATCATTTGGTCTTTAGGGAACGAAATGAACTGGCTTCCTGACTTTCCGGATGGAGACAATACCGAGAAAACCAATGCTTTTTTAAGTCAGCTAAATGATATTGCGCATCAACTTGATCCAAACAGAAAAACTGCGATCAGAAAGTATTATGAAGGCTCACAAATTGTAGACGTCTTCTCCCCTTCTATCTGGTCAGGCTGGTACTCCGGCAGCTACAAAAGTTACCAAAAGGCAATTGATGTTTATAAAAAAGAATACAAGCATTTTATTCATGCCGAATATGGTGGTGACAGTCATGTTGGACGTCACAGCGAAAACCCGATCACCGGCGAAAACATCATAAAAGCAGAAGGCTGGGAAGAAGCCATCGTGCAAACCAAAGTTGCCAATATTGCTCAAATTGGCGATTGGAGTGAAAATTATATCGTAGATTTATTCGACTGGCATTTGCATATCTCTGAGAATGATCCAACGTTTGTGGGAAATGTGCAATGGGCATTTAAGGACTTTGCAACACCTTTACGCCCCGAAGACGATATCCCGTACATGAACCAAAAAGGACTGGTAGACCGAAACGGAATTCCGAAAGATGCCTATTATGTCTTTAAAAGCTACTGGAGCGACGAGCCTTTCACGTACATTGAATCACACACCTGGACCGAACGCCAAGGGCCTGAGAATACGCCAAGAGTTTTAAGTGTTTTTAGCAATTGCGAAAAAGTGACTTTATTTCACGACGGAAAATCACTGGGTGAAAAACAAAGAAATACCACGGTTTATCCGGCATGTGGTTTAACCTGGGACGTTACTTTCAAAAAGGGAGAAAATACGTTAATTGCCATTGGAAAAAACAAAAGTGGAAAAACGGTTTCAGATACTTTAAAAGTAAACTATCGATTTATTAAAAATGAAGCAGCGGTTTCTTTACAATTGTCTTCGGAAAAGTTGAAAAACGGAAATTATCTGGTAACCGCTATTGCGATAGACCACAACAATTTGCGTTGTTTAGATTATGAAGAGAGTGTCTATTTTCAATGTTTGAAAGGTGGAAAAACAATCAAAAATCAAGGAACACCTACCGGAAGTGAATCGATCAGAATGGCCAATGGAAAAGCGGCAATAGAAGTGATTCCAAATGGCACCGGAGCTCCGATTGAAATGACCGTATTAAATCAGAATTTTAAGGGCGAATATTTAAAAATACAACCATGATAAAAGTGGGAATGAATAATTTTAACTGCAAAGTGCGAAAAGAAAAAGGGCTAAGACCACTAAGGTTAACCTTGTGGCCTGCTTTTACTTTGTAAAATCTGATGCTCTTTGCTGTTATTTTAAGACTTGAACTCGATTAACATTTAAACTTTAAATCAGTGTTTATCAGTATTTAAAATACTTTTTTTCTCCAGCAAGGTCTTTTTCTGACCTTGCTGGAAAACTGTACTATTTAAAAATTAGCAACTTAATACCATAACTCCCATTTAAAGCATTTTAACAAACGCATCTAATGATACTAAAAATGAAAAAATTACTAACCTTATTCCTTCTCATCTCGTCTGTTTTTGGGTTCGCACAAAATTTAATTTCCAACGTCTCCAACAGAAATACCACTTCCTTAAACGGGATTTGGAATTACATTGTTGATCCTTACGAAACGGGTTACTACAGTTTTCACCACGATGTTTATGACAAACAAGCCAAACCTTCAAATGCGGCTTATTTTAATAATTATCATGCCGTAAACAAACAGGAATTAGTAGAATATAATTTTGATACCTCCCCCAAAATAAACATCCCGGGAGATTGGAATTCGCAGGTTCCAGAACTAAAATATTACGAAGGAAATGTATGGTTCAAAAAATCTTTTGATTACGATCTAAAAGAAAAAAAACGCCTCTTTGTCTACATTGGCGCCATTAACTACAAAGCTGATGTGTATTTAAACGGTAAAAAACTAGGCACACATGAAGGAGGTTTTACACCCTTTAATTATGAAGTTACCACAATTGTAAAACCAAACGACAATTATTTAGTAATTAAAGTAGACAACACCCGACACAAAGAAGATGTCCCGACACTAAATACAGATTGGTGGAACTACGGCGGAATTACGCGCGATGTTACCTTAATCGAAGAATCAGCATCTTTTGTAGAAGATTATACGATTCAATTGGACAAAAAGAATCAAAACAAAATTTCCGGTTTTGTCAAAATCAATAACTTAAATCCGGAACAGAATGCGGTCACCATCACCATTCCGGAATTGAAAATTAAATACAAAGGCAAAGTAAGTCCCGATGGCATTTTGAAATTTGAAATTCCGGTCAAAAACGTTTCTTACTGGTCTCCCGAAAATCCAAAATTATATCAGGTGGGCATTGATTTTAAAGGTCAAAAACTAGAGGATACCATTGGATTTAGAACGATCGAAACACAAGACGACAAAATTCTGTTAAACGGAAAAAAGCTCTTCTTGCGAGGCATCTCCATTCATGAAGAAAATGCCAAAGGCGGACGCGCCAATTCTGAAGAAGATGCCTTGCGTTTGCTTAACTGGGCCAAGGAATTAGGTTGCAATTATGTACGTCTTGCGCATTATCCGCATAACGAAAACATCATCAGAATGGCCGATAAACTGGGCTTGATGGTTTGGGAAGAAATCCCCGTGTACTGGACCGTAGAATTCACCAGAAAAGAAACCTACAACAATGCACAAGAGCAACTAACGGCTGCCATAACAAGAGATAAAAACAGAGCTTGTATTATCATTTGGTCTATGGCTAATGAAACACCAATTTCTGATGCCAGAAATACCTTTATCCAAAATCTGGTTGCCCATACCAAATCATTAGACAATACGAGGTTAATCAGTGCGGCCTTATTGACACAAACAAGTGAAGGATTTGGAACTATAAATGATGCCATTGGCGAATCTCTGGATATCATTTCCTTTAACCAATATTTAGGTTGGTATGGTGGTAATCTGGAAGATGCGGAAAAAGTGCTTTGGAAAACCAAATACAACAAACCCGTTATTGTCTCTGAGTTCGGAGGAGATGCCAAAGCCGGCTTACATGGCGACAAAAAAGAACGCTGGACCGAAGAATATCAAGAATACTTGTACATTCAGAATCTTAAAATGATCGAAAAAATACCTCATCTGAGCGGATTAAGCCCTTGGATTTTAGTTGATTTCAGATCTCCAAGAAGGCTGTTACCGGGAATTCAAGACGAATACAACCGCAAAGGCCTGATCTCAAACGAAGGTCAGAAGAAGAAAGCTTTTTACATTATGCGTGATTGGTACGAAAAAAAGAAAAAGGAATAAGGTTTTAGTTTTTCTATACATAATTCTCTTATTTTTGTATAAACTACATTAAAAATACTACATTATGAAAAACTTTAGTTTACTTACCCTTCTCTTATTATTTGTCTTTTCTGTTAACGCTCAAGAGGTTAAATTCCCTGCTTTGGATGCCAGTCCGGCAGATATTGCTTATTTCCCGAATAAAGCGGTAAAGTTTAAAAAAACCGACACTACACTTCCGTCGATAAAAGTGATTTATTCAAGACCATCAGCTAAAGGTCGCTCTATTTTTGGTGAATTAATTCCTTTTGGTGAAGTATGGCGTGTAGGGGCAAATGAAAATACAGAGATTAAATTTTACAAGCCGGCTACAATCAATGGTATTGCAGTTCCTGCAGGTACTTACAGTCTTTTTGCCATTCCTGAAAAAGACAAATGGACCGTTATCATCAACAAAGAAATTGACTTATGGGGTGGATATGCTTACGATCAAAGCAAAGACCTGGTAAGAATTGTGGTTCCGGTTAAAGCCATAACAACTCCGGTAGAGGCGTTATCAATTGCTTTTACAACTCAGGGGGCAGTTACCAATTTGGTTATTGGCTGGGATAAAACAACGGTTGAAGTTCCGATTACGCTTAAGTAAGTTGAACTAAACTTCTAAAATAAAAAAGAGACACTAAATTTATTAATTAAGTGTCTCTTTTTTTTATAACTTTCGTTAATTAACTAACAAGCAATATTTTAAAACCAAAAGAATGAAAAAATACTATTTGCAGCTGTTATTATTATTGACGATTTATTCCGGTTATTCACAACAAAAATTCAAAATTACATACGAACAATTAAAAGAATATGAAGGTATTTATGAATATGTAAATAAAGGTACTCTTAAAATAGCGGCTTCACCTAAAGACACCGTTTTATATGCCATTATTAACGAAAGCAAATACAAATTAAAAGCAATTGACAAAGATATTTTTCAAAACATGTCCAACGAAAAAGTGACTTTTTTGAGAAAAGAAGGAGCTGTCACTGGTTATGCTTCAGAAGGAACTACTTTTAATTTAATTACAAAAAAGGTCATTTTCCCCAAAGAAATGTGGTACGCAAGACCAAATGCAAAAGACTTTAAATACGTCTATGTACAGCCCAAACAAGATACAGACGGACTACCGACAGGAAATCTCGATTATACCGGATTAGACAAATCTTTATTGAATGAAATGATGCAAAAAATTGTAGACGGTAGCTTTCCAAACGTTCACAGTGTTTTGATTATAAAAGATGGAAAATTGGTATTTGAAGAGTATTTTTATGAATACAATAAAGCCAAACTACACGAATTAAGATCTGCAACCAAAAGTTTTGTTTCTGCCCTTACCGGAATCGCCATTGACAAAGGGTATATAGAAAATAAAGAGGTCACTGTACTTTCCTATTTTCCCGAATATACTTTTAAAAATCTTACCGAAGACAAAAGACTAATTTCGATTAAAAATCTTTTAACCAATCAAAGTGGTTTAGATTGTGATGTAAGTAATGCAAAATCAGAAGGAAATGAAACGGTAATGAATTCTTCTCCCGACTGGATACAATATACCTTAGACTTACCAATGGTTGATGTGCCTGGAGGAAAAGGAATGTATTGTTCCGGAAATCCAATAACACTGGGTAGAATTATCGAAAAAGCAACAAAAATGACGCTGCCTGATTTCGCCAAACAAACCCTTTTTAAAGATATAGGAATTAAAAATTTTACCTGGAATTTTAAACCCGATGCCTCAAGTGCTGAAACCTTTTGCCAACTCTATTTAAACTCAAGAGATATGGGAAAACTAGGTTTACTTTACCTTAATCGAGGTATTTGGAATGGCAAACAGGTTATTTCTACCGCTTGGGTAAAAGAATCCTTAACCAAACAATCTGTTGTTCAAGGCGTAAATTATGGTTATTTATGGTGGCTTAAATATATAGATGTAAACGGCGTACGCTACAATGGGAAAGCAGCACAAGGAAACGGTGGTCAAAAAATTTACATTTGGGAAGAGCAAAATATGGTGACCATTATTACCGGAGGCAATTACAATTCACAATCCCCAAGCGACGAAATCATCCAAAAATACATACTACCTTCTTTCAATAAAAAATAAAATTAAGAATCAATTATTTTTATTGGTTACAATTGGTACAATTAAGTTTTGTACTTTTATGAATAGCATACTATTAAATGCCTAACTTAAACAAAAATTATATGGGAAAATTTGTAATTACTACAAGAGCGAACGGTGAATTTCAATTTAATTTAAAAGCCGGAAACGGTCAGACTATTTTAACCAGCGAAGGTTATACTACAAAGGCTGCCTGTACAAACGGAATCGAATCTGTAAAAACGAACTCTCAGGATGATGCCAGATATGACAGAAAAGAATCCAGCAACGGAAAACCTTATTTCAATCTAAAATCAGGTAATGGCCAAATTATCGGGGCAAGTGAGATGTATGAAAGTACTGACGCCAGAGAAAATGGAATTGCTTCAGTAAAAACAAATGCTCAGGATGCTGCAACAGACGATCAAACGGCATAAATAACAACTATCAAACAAAAAAGGGCTTGAAAATCTAGTGTTTTCAAGCCCTTTCTCTTTGTATTCAAATACTATCAGAGCGCATTTACAAAAATTTATCGATAGTATAAATTAAAAGAATTAATCCTCCAATATTTCACAGGCAAAACCCAAATTTATGATTTCGTTTTTGATAACTGGAATCTGTACCGTTTCAATATAATCGACACGCAAAATTTTATCACAATCTTCCAAATCAAAAATAAACGAAGCGTTGGGAAATATTCTTTTAAGCATTTTTAAAATTCTGTTGGACTGTCTTTTTGAATTCACATTTGTTTTGAAAATCTCAATCATGATTTTTCTAATTAATGGCTATTGGTGCAATTAATCTTAGCTCAATTACACCTAAGAGGTTAAGTGGTCTGTTTTTATTATTCTAAAATTCAATGAAACTGTTCTAATTTTGATCCATTTTGATTTTGCTTAAAATTTTATGATCAATATAGAATGTCCCAAACGGAACTATACAAGCCAAAAGAACTTTCCATGTTGTGGTTTTAAACTTCCAATTCTGCTCAACACCAACACTTAAGGTATTGAATATAAAAAGCAGAAATAACGCCCCATGAATAGGCCCTATCGCTTTTGTCCCCGCAGGATTATCAAAAAAGTACTTTAGCGGAACTGCTATAAAAACTAAAATCAATAAAGAGACGCCTTCAAGAAGTCCCAGAATTCTTAATCGGCCAATGTTTGTTTTGAAAAAATTTATCATAATTATCTAAAAAAAGGTCTGTTTGCTAATGGAGAAAATGGCCACGGAATGGCTATGAAGATGATACTTACTGCAAGGGAAAACCACAAAAGTATCGTTTTGAATTTGTCTTTGTCGGTTTGTTTACGTTTTGCCACTGCCGATCCAATTGTAATCATAGCGATGGCAACAAGCATTAAAACCATATGGATTACACCGAAAAAAAAGGTGCTTAAATCTTTTGATCCCTCCGTAAAATTGTTCCAGTAATATTTAATTATGGGACTTTGAGAGTACAAGACAATTCCGATCATCAATTGTACGTGTGCAATGGTTGCGGTCCAATGTCGAACCATATTATCCTTTTTAGAAAAGAGTGAATTATTCGTAAAACCCCGGTATGCTCTGATAATGGAGTAAAATAAACTTAAAAGCACCAACCATCTTACGACGGAATGCAGAGATAGTAGTATTGGGTACATTGTTATCTTTTTTAAAATAATAATGCAAATATAAATCAAAAACATACTAATTAGTATGTTTTTAAAATTAGTTTTTTTCCAAATTTTTCAAGTAGCATTTAAGCTCTTCTAAATAAGCTACATAACAATCATTATTATCAAAAAGTTTTCCCAAATTTCGAATGCCCCAATAGCCAGACAAAACAAAAAGAGTCACTTGTTCCTCATTAACTTCGGGTTTAATAGCTCCCGAATCTTTACCTTTTTTTAAAGCAATTTGCATCGCCTCTTTCACCTCAGCCGAAAGCTTAAAAAGGGCTTCACCAAACTGCTGGTTTATTTGCGGCATTTCCTGAGTCAAATTTCCCGCCGGACAACCGTATTTTCGAAGTAGAAAAGAATTCTCTAACAATAAATACTGCATCATTTTATAAATGTCGCTGACTGCATCCTTAGAATTCAACAATGGTTTTACAAAATCTTCCTGCATTAACGGATACATAATCTCGTTAATAACGGCCAATCCCATTTCGTCTTTATTTTTAAAATGATAAAAAAAAGCCCCTTTGGTTACATTAGTGGTTGCAATTATGGTATCAATACTGGTCGCCTGATATCCCTGAGTATAAATTAACTCAAATGATTTTTGGAGAATCGAAAGTCGTGTAGAAAGTGCTTTTTTCATAAAAGATACCAATTAGTATTCTTTACAAAGAAATATAAAATAGAGGAGCTTTACAAATCTGCAAATTAAAGTATACTGGGCACGATATCCATTTCGTTAAATGAAACAATAAGAAAATAATTCTGAAAATTTCATTAAAAATTCTACACCGGATTCCTGTCGATTTGCTTCTCTCAAATTCACAAAGTCGCGAAGTTAAAAAAATCAGAATAAAACTTGGCGCCTCTGCGACTTTGCGAGATTTTTGTTACCCCACAACTTTTGAACTTTATCTGAAAAATAGTCTCTGCTCGGTCAACTTCTTTCGCATTATAAAACAAAAAACCCGACAGCTTTATAAAAACTGTCGGGTCTTATTTTTGAATACAAATATTATTTTTTTGATTCTTCGATAGAAACTTTTCTAAACTCTTTTAAAAGTTTTTCAATTTCTAAAGTTGATTTACGTGCTCTTGGTCCAGCAGCTTTAACACCTTTCTCAGTTAGTGCTTCTGCTTCTGCTTTGAATGTGTCGATTTCGGCGTTGATTTTTACTAATAGATCGTTCATGCTTATACTTATTAAATTAAGGCGCAAAAATAAAAGTTTGCTAGATAGATAACGCAAGTTTAATGTTAAAATTATGCCAGTTTTTACCGGACCGCTTAATATTAAATTAACCTGCAATACTTGCTCTTAATTATCAATCAATTACATAAAAAATAAGCTCTAAATTTGTTGCAGTTTTTTTTAAAATTTTCTCTCTCACGCCATCTATTTCGGTTAATTCTTACCATTTTCCACCGATTTCAGGATAGTCTTATTAGTTGTTATCTTCAAAAATTACAGAAAAGCGATATAGAAATACCTCCTCATACAATGATTAACCTGGAGTCTAGTCTATTTAATGGGTTATTACTTTTTTTAAAACGTTTGTCCCTTTGATAAAGTGTCGCAAAACCTCGTAGAGCTACAAGCGAAAAAAAGCCACAGATTAAAGGATTAAAAGGATTAGATAATCTGTGCTATTCTTTTTAATCTCAGGCAAAAAAAAATTCGTGCAAATTGGTGCAATTCGTGGCGCAAAATAGTTCGCCACGAATTACACTAATTAACTCTTTCTAATTGACTTTTTAGCTTGGGATTTGGAATTTGGAATTTGGAATTTGAAATTTAAAGTAGCTGTAAATTTCCAAGAAAAAAATAAACCAAGAATACTATCACATATCTTGGTTTTTAAAATGCCTTCGTATTCTTAAACAAACCAATTACGAGCCAGAAAAAGCAATCCAATTTTTAAAAAAAATGTGCAATTGGTTTTCTACTACAGCTGAATCCAAAAAAGATTCTATTAGTCGTTGTTTAAAATTTAAAGCCTTTTTAAAGTTGTATCTTAAATCTGCCATCAGATCAATACCCGTTTTTGAACCATCCAAAAGCACTACACCACTGAATTCTTCAAGAAAGGCTGTTCTTGCAAATAATTGCTCATTAAAAACGCAGACTAAAACATTTGTTTCTCTTTTATATACTTTTAATAAATTGACCAGTTCAATTTTGTTATACACTACAAATATTAAACCATCAAAATTCTCATCTTTGATTGCATCTTCTGTCAAAAGAGAATGATCAACAAACTCAAATTCCTGACGCAATTTCTTTTTAAACATTTTCACAAATACTTTATTGGTATCACAGACCAAAACAGTTCTCTTTTCCATTGATTTCCTTGTATTAACTTTAGCCCGGAGACTAAATATTTTTATTCTATTATTATCACTAACTACATCTCGTTTTAAAACATAAAACACTCCTATTCAAAATTTTAAATTTTCATAATTTCAGTCACATTATTCTCAACAAAGGCAATTAAATCACTCAGATTTCTACCATTCTTGCATCTATTTGAAATAGATATAATGTGCTGATCAGTATCTTTCACATATAAAAAAAAGAAATCTTTGGTCAAGACTGCTTTTTCAATTTGGCTCCATTTATGGACAAAAGCACCTATCGGAGAATTTACGCGGATGTTTGAATTAGTAAAATTGAGTCGGTACTTCCCTATGAAATTAGTATACCCCTCTAATTTTCTCATTAGCTTAAAAATGACTTTGCAGATGGTATTTACAAATGCATAATGAAATACAAAAAACGACACCATCAGCACTGAACTTCTTAAATACCATTTTAAAACATCATCATCACTTTTCAAATTAAAAAAATCAAAAAAGATGAAACCTACTAAAGCGATGGTAAAAAGAACCGTAACCCTTTCTTTGTATAAACGTTTAAAATACATCTTATTCAGTTTTTGTATTTCAGTTACATTTAGTTCAAACTCTATAGAAATTTTAGACGTATTCATATTCTTGACATTACTAATTAGTACATTTTATATTTTCTGATTAAGTATTTCATTAAAACAGTATGCAAAATTAGAGGCGAGAACAAGTTTCAAATTACCTCCTTACGACATATAAATATCAGAATAAGACTTTAATTATTTAAACGTAAAACGCTGTAAATCAGCACTAAAAACCACAAACAAAACACTTATCAATTAAAATGCAACACTAATAAATACATTAAAACATCTTAACTTTTTATTAAAGAACTTTGCGTATGATAAAATATAAATACATACCATAATTATATTTTAAATAATAGAATGTTTTGTGACAGACAATTATATTAGAAATGGCGAAGGTGTCGGAGAAGAAAAGATTTTAAATAAATAATGAATTCTTTTGCTTACGAGTTAGGAGTAAAAAATATTTTTTGTAAAACAATAGAAATACCACATGAAAACAATTGAACACTCTTATAGTGCTGACTTAAGTTGGGTACAACATTTAACAGAACAATTTGGAGGAAAAGTAGAGGGTAACTTTATAAATGTTCCTGAGGATATCCACACTGGAATCCGTTATTTCCTTGAATGTGAAGAAGGAATTGTAGCCTATTATGTCAATGTAAAATACCATCAAGACGTACTCTTTACTCAAAAAAACTCAAGAAATGATTTTATTGCATTGTACTATGATCTTACTGAAGGTGACGCCAGTTTAGAAACCAATAATACAATCTTCGATATAGGACGATGGAAATATAATTTGGCTGTAATTGACGGCTCACTTCTAACTGATTTTCACGTCAAGTCAGGAAGTAATACTTATGCCCTTTGCATATTTATAAAAAAGAACGTCCTTAATACATTTGTTAAAAACAATACTCTTTTTTTTCCCGATTTACAAAAGCTTATCGATCCCGAAAAAAATACGATTATCAGAATTGACAGGATTGCTGATGAAAGTTATCATATATTAAATGACTTGCGCAAACTAAATGCCGGTGGACCAGTTTTTGATCTAAATCTTAGGGCTACGGTGCATCTTTTAATGTCTAGTTATATAAAAAAAATAGCACTTGACAAGTTTGTTATTCAAACTGTTAAAGAAACAGATCTTAAAAAAATAATAGCCATTCAGATGTTTCTAACTGAAAATATTGAAGGTGCTTTTCCTACTATTGCGGTGATGGCAAAAAATGCAAAAATGTCTGAATCAAAATTCAAAAATTTATTTAAAAAAGTAACCGGCTTAACACCAAACTCCTTCTTTCTGAATAATAAGCTCCTTCTGGCAAAAGAACTTCTTGAAAGCAGACAATTGTCAATCTCTCAAGTTTCAGATAAACTTCATTTTAGTAATAACTCCTATTTCTCTTCAAAATTTAAGGAGCATTTTGGAGTTTCACCAAAGAATTATATTAAACAATTATAATCTTAAATGTCGCCACTAATGAAAAAAATAGCTCTTTCATATAACCTGACACCCGAATGGCATCAAGCGTTAGCTCAAGAAATAAGCGCTGAACTTATTGATGGAAAAATAATTGTTATACCGGAAGCACTTGGTGAGGGGCATTCCTACTTCACCCAAATAACTCCGGGGATTTCTGCATTGTTTATTGATTTTGTTTTAACCGAACCAATTGAAGTAAATCGATTAAAATCAGAAAATGATTTATATATTTTTCACTTCGATTTAAGTGATTCTCCCAATTCAATAGAAATTGATGCTGTAGAGTATCAAATCGATTCTTTTGAAAATCCGAGTTTTACTATTTCAAACAACAAGATAGAAAGCACTTTCAGACCTTTAATCAATAAACGAACAGTAGTATTACAACTACTAGTTGACAAAAAAGTACTAAATGAATACTTAAGAGCAGATACGATTGAAGAATATACCAAACGAAAAAATGAAGCTATGGGAAACTCCCATCACTTTTTTGATACTATTGACAGCAATAGCAATTTATTACTGAAATCAATTAAGGATAAATCAATTTCTGATCTTTCATTTGACTCTTTTTTAAAAGGTATTTCATTAAAACTACTGGGTAATTTTATAATTCGATGCGAAAATTCATCAGCAGTACAAAGTGAAGCAACCAGAATTGAACTGGAAGCGGTTGCAAAAACAAAAAACTATTTTTTGGATAATCTGACCAATTCGTTTCCTACCGTAAGTTTTTTATCTAAAATGGCCGGTATGTCTCCCTCCAAATATAAAATACTATTCAAAAAACAATTCAATAATTCCCCTAAAAATCTCTTTCTTAAAAAAAAAATGATACTGGCGAATGATCTTTTAAAAAGTGGGAATTATAATACATTGACAGAGATTGTGTATGAATTAAATTACACCAGACTCAATCATTTCCGATCCAAATATTATACTTTTCATCACAGAAAGCCTTCAGAAGATTTTGTAAGAAAGACTTACCAAACAAATAACAGAAGATATGCCAGTTAAACTCTAAAACGAGTACTACGATAAAAATACAACTTGTTATCTAATACTTTTTTGGAGTTTAACCAGAGAAGGATCATCCAAAAGTTTTATTTGATTGATCACAATTTTAGCAATTTCCGTTGCTCCCAATAAGGAAAGATGAGTATCATCGTTTTTCTCTTCTCTATAATAAGGTACTTCTCCGGCTTTAAAATGCAAATGAAGTAATTTTGATTTTTCTACTCCGTAAGATTGTTCTAATAATTCGGTGTAATATTCTAAATCTATAAACGGTACTTTATATTCCTGTGCAACCAGTCGCGTTTCTAATGGATAATCACCGTGAGTCGGAAGCAATACACCTTGCTCGTTAAAATTTCGCCTGGCAATTGAACTTAGCAGTACAGGGACAGCTCCCTTTTCTCTGCTTTCCTTTACAAATCGGATTAAATTATATCGGTATGCGGTATGTGGATTGGTGTATCGGGCAGAATCTCCCGTTTTCTCATCATTATGGCCAAATTCTATAAAAACATAGTCTCCAGTTTTAAGTTTTTTATAGATAGAATCCCAACGTTTTTCGGCGATAAAACTCTTTGTACTTCGGCCATTTACTGCTTTGTTTTCTACAAGAATATTGTCTTTAAAAAAGGGTTGTAAAACCTGCGCCCAACCGTGTTCGGGATTTTTTTCGGGATCTTTTTTATTGGCCATGGTAGAATCACCAATACAATAAACTGTCGTTTTTTGTGCCAGACAACTCATGGAAATTAAGAATATGAGGGATAGATAATAGTTCATTTTATTTAAAAATTAGAGTTTTACCGCAAAGCCAAGGTGTGTTAAGCGTTTACAAAAGTGGTGTTATTTTTTTCTCGCAAAGACGCAGAGTCGCAAAGTATTTTCTAAGCTTTAATACTGAGAACCTCTGTAACTTTGCACCTTTGAACCCCAAAAAAACTCATTTCGCAGCGGAGGGAACCGTCGCTCTTTTACCAATAAAAACATCACTCATGATCACATTTTCTGCATTTTCGTTAGATAGGGCATTTTTTGCTTCTTTTATTTCGATATTGTTTAGAAACACATTTCGAATCTTCTTCTCGGGAAATCCCTGAATGACTATACCCGATTCTGTTGCTTTATTACAGGTGATCGCAGAAAAATGTATATTTGATATATCCGACTGGAAACCTTTTCCTTCTCCATGGTAATTTGCTGTTATATACAAACAATCTTCTACCTCATCCAGTTGGATATTTCTGACATGGATATTCTTAATGAAACCACCTCGATCTGCATTGGTTTTTATGTAAATTCCTCTTTTTAAATAGCCAACTGCTTTGCAATTCTCTACATAAACATTCTGGATTCCGGCTGACATTTCGCTTCCCAGAACAACTCCGTGAAGTCCTTTAAAATTACAATTTCTGATTACTATGTTCTCACTTGGAGTAGCCGAATTGGCTCTTCCTTCATGATCTCTTCCTGCTTTAATGGCGATGTTATCGTCTCCGTTATCAAAAGTTACATTTTCAATTAGAACATCTTTTGCGTACTCCGGATCGATTCCGTCATTATTGTAATTCAACGATTTATAATGGACTCCACGAACGGTAATACTTTCTGATTTTAACAGATGCAAACACCAAAATGGTGCATTTTCGATATGAATGTTTTCTACCAAAATATTTTTACAATTAAAAAACTGAATCATTTGTGGCCTCAGGAAAAAACCTTCTCCAAACTTTCTGTCTTTTAATGCAACTGCATTGTGATTCATTTCACGACTTCTGTTTTTCCCTTCCGTTTCTTTGGCTTTAAAACTTTTCCAGACCTTCCCTCCTTCTCCGTCTATCGTTCCTTCGCCCGTTATCGCAATATTAGTACATTCATAAGCATAGATTAACGGACTGTAATTGTAAAGCATTGTTCCTTCCCAGCTTGTCAAAACCATTGGCAAATAGTCTTTCGGGTTATCACTAAATTTAATCTTTGCCCCTTTTTCAAGTCTAAGATTGACATTACTGACAAAGTGAATCGGTCCATTTAGTTTATAGATTCCTTTAGGTACAATTATGGTTCCTCCCTTATTCTTTTTGCACAATGCCATGGCTTTATCAAAAGCCAATTTTGTATTGGTAACAGAATCCCCTTTTGCTCCTAATTCCAAAATATTAATTTGGAAGGAAGGAAAAACCGGTAATTGAATTCGGTTTACAATAGCATCTACTTCTGCAGTTGGAAATTCCGCTTTCTGAGCGAAAGAACTGCAAGAAATTAATAAAATAAGGAGGTATTTAAAATTCATTTGTATTTACTTTTATGAAAACCGGATTTAGTTTGAAAACCAGTTTGGTACTGTGTCCTGAAGTATATTTTCTATTGTATATTTTTCTGCTTCTTTTTTGGAAAGCTGATGCGACCACAGCACTCTTTTTTGGGGTTGATATCCTTCTCCCTTGCAATTGTACTCGGCATAAAAGGCTTTTTTTTCTGCTTCGGGTTTAGACCAGTTTTGCCAGCCTTCGGGTCTTATATGGTTCCCTATATCACAATTTATAAATACTGTTTTTGCATAAATTCTCCATGGTCTTCCCAGATAAACTGCCGTTGCTACAGGATCAGCGGTTAGTCTGCAGTTTTTGAAAACAAAACCAAAGGCCGTCCCTTCTGGAGTTGAAGCGGCGGTAATAAAAGAATCTTTGATGCTATGGATTGTACAATTTTCAAATAAAGTTGTTGCATTTCCAAAAATAAAATCGGTTGTTCCTTCAATATAACAATCCTTAAAATACTGTTTGGCATTTTCCCCCGACAGGTATAAAGTATCCTGATTTCCAAGTATCAAACAATTCGAAATCTGAACACGATTGGCCACAACAGACAACGCAATCGCCTGACCATTGTCTCCCGAAGTATTTTTAATGGTTAAATTGAATGCCGAAAAATCATCCCCTTCAACCAAAACGGTGTAGGTGTAAAAAGTACTGTTTCGTCCTAAATTTATCTTTGCGAAATTGTCGTCAAATGTGATGATCGTATTTTCTTTACTTTCGCCTATTAAAGTTAAGTGGGTGTTCCATTCCGGGATTCTCACTTTTTCGGTATAAATTCCGTTTTTTATAAAGAGAGTTACTTTTTCATACGGGAAGGACGGACAGGCATTTACTGCTTCCTGAATTTTAATAAAATCTCCCGTTCCGTCCTGAGCCACCGTAAAATAATGTTCTTTATTTTTTGAAGGAGTTGCAACTGTCTCCATTTTTACTCCATTTTTTGCTGCCCATCCGGCATATTTTTTAAGAACTTCTTTGGGCTCATCTGTATACCAGGCATAACCATTTCGGCGCTCGGAGCCGATTTGATCTAAAGACTTCTTTTTAATTCCGTCACGATCACAAAAGAAAGGTTCATTTGTATCCAATTCCATAAATCTTGCCCAAATTGGTGCTCCTTTTGACGTAACGATCATTTTCTTCTCAATGATTTTTCCGTCATTATTTAGTACTCGTTTTTCTTCGAGATTGGTAATTTTAGTTTTTTCAAACCATGCTTGGGCACTTTTTACAGCAGTACTAATTTCCGCAGAAGGATTCTCTATTGACATTAATAACAAGGTAATTTTAGCTGATTCTTTTCCGCTTAAAGACGGAAGTTCATAGGCTCTTGCTTTTGCCGGAGTCAACGTTATTTCATCATACTGTGCGCACCAGGTGGTTAATACTCCGTTTTGTCTGTATTGTGTTTTTAGGATACAATCTATACCTGTATTGAATGCTTTTTTAGTTTTTTCAACTATTTCATTTGATGGTTTAATGCTGTAGAAATCTGTTCTTTCACTAATTTGTTTTAGAACATTCAGAATATTAACCATCGAATCATCATTGTAGGTGATATGGGTGTAATATCCTTTTTTTAACGGATAAAATTGCGGCCATCCTCCATTTGCGTATTGTGCTTCAAGCAAATAATTGATTCCTTTTAAAAAAGATTCTTTGTATCGTTGGTCTTTGACCTCAGCATACATTTTAGACATAAAAAGCATTTCGAGGCAGGTGGCTCCGTTATCTGTTGTGGTTTCTAATGCTGTTTTTTTAAGTGCAATTAAATCTTTTTTTTGCTGAGGCGTTAGTGTTTCCTGCATTTGTATGTTCTTGGGCCATCCGCCAATATCTCTTTGATACAACAACACATTTTCTGCTATTTTTTGGGCTTCAGCAGATGCAAACCAGACAGCGTCATTTTTACGAATAATATCTGACCAGTTTTTATAGGTGTTTTGGGCATTTGCTACAAAACCTGTGACTAATAAAACCAGTAGTACTATTTTTTTTTGGAGTATCATTTTTAATTTGTTACGTACTTAAACCCGACAGATTTGAAAACCTGTCGGGTTTAGAACAATTTAATATTTTATCTGTTTAATTCCAGGGCTGCCAGAATAAAGGGGCCGGTTGCTTTTGGGTCATTATCCTTTTTTTTCTCGTTTACATAATACTCATATGAACCGTCACGATAGGGTTTTCCTCCTAGACCGGCTACCTGACAGGCTTGAGTAAGTGTAATTCCGCCATCGGCATCTGTTTTAATTAATTGTTGAGTCAGACCATCAAAGGCTTTGTTGGCTAGTTTTTTATATTTTTCGGGTAGGTATCCTTTGTTGGCGCCTTTGGCAAAAGCATAAGCAAACATAGAAGATCCTGAGGCTTCTAAATAATTGCCTTCCTTTCCTCCTTTGTCGGTTACCTGATACCATAAACCGGATTGATCCTGATATTTCGCTAAACTTGCAGAAACGGCATTTAAATATTTTACCAATTCTTTTTGCTTTGGATGTTCTTTTGGGAAATAATCCAATACATCGACAAGTGCCATGGCATACCATCCCAATGCTCTGGACCAGAAATTTGGGGAATTCCCCGTTTCTTTATTCGCCCATGGCATTTCTTTGCTTTCATCCCAACCATGATATAACAAACCTGTTTTTGGATCTGTTGCATGCAGTTGAATTTGTTCAAATTGTTTGGCCACATCATCGAGATTTTTTCCGTTCTCGAAGGTAACCGTGTATTGCGCATAAAATGGTTCTCCCATATACAAACCGTCTAGCCACATTTGGTTTGGATATATTTGCTTGTGCCAGAAACCGCCGCTTTTGGTGCGCGGTTGCTCGCTTAGCTGCTTGCGCAAGAGCTGTAATGCTTTTAAATACTTTTCTTCTTTTGTAGTGGCATAAACATCAAAAAGCAAACGACCGGGTACAACCAAATCAATATTGTATTTATCTAATTCGTAAGTCTTAATTGTACCATCTTCCTGAATCAATGCATCCACATAACCTCTTACATAAGCCTTGTATCTTGGGTCCGGATTTTTTTTATACAATTCTTCGATTCCATGTAAAACTAATCCGTGAACATAATCCCATTTTGGTGTTTTTGAATCATCGATCATATAAGCCTCAGGATGCCGTTTCATTAAGGTCAACGTCATTTTGTCTGACCATTTTAGATTTTTAGCAATAACGATATCCTTGTTTACCTGTTCCTGCGCGATCAGTTTGCTGTTTGTAAAAACCATCACACAAATTAATAGTACTGATACAAGTATATTCTTTTTGTTATTTATCATTTTAAAAATTGTTTTAATTCTACTATTTATCTAATTCAATCGCACTTAATAAAAAGGCTCCGATACCTATTGCTCCATTTTCTTTTGTCTTTGCAGTAAGGTAATACTCGTTTGTACCATCGCGGAAAGGTTTTCCTCCCAAACCAACATTTGAAGAAACATTGAGAATGTTTACTTCACCCGCTTTATTCACTTTTACAAACTCTTTTATAAAACTGTCAAATGATTTTTGAGCCGTTCGCTTGTAGCTTGAAGCTAAATATCCTCTGTTTGCTCCTTTTGCAAAAGCATAAATAAGCATTGCAGAAGCAGATGGTTCTACGTAATTCCCAAATAATTGCGGTTTATCTGCTACCTGACACCACAAACCTTCGGGACTTTTATACTCGTTTGCATTTTTGGCTATTTGATTGAGATAGGCAACCAAAACTTTATACTTTGGATGTGATTTTGGAAAATAATCCAGTGTTTCTGTCAAAGCCAGCATGTACCAGCCAATACCACGTCCCCAGATTGTTGGCGATGTTCCGGTTAGCTTATTGGCCCAACCAATTTCCTTACTTTCATCCCAAGCCTGATATACTAAACCTGTTTGTTTGTCTATTATGTGATTTTGTACCAACTCAAATTGTTTCGCAATATCATCTAGACTTTTCCCTTTTTCATACTTCATGGTAAATTGTACGTAGAAGGGTTCGGCCATATACAAACCATCAATCCACATTTGGTTGGGGTAGATTTGTTTGTGCCAAAATCCTCCGCTTGCTGTTCTGGGTTGACTTTCTAATTGATTTCGAAATTGACCCAACAGTTTTAAATAACGGGAATCTTTTGTAACCTCATATAAATTAAACAGCAGTTTTGCCGGACTTAAATAATCGATGTTGTATTCTTTGACATCGTACTTTTTAATACTTCCGCTACTGTCAATCCTTTCATCGACATAGTCTTTTATGTAGTTCAGATATTTTTTGTCGTTTGTCTTTTGAAATAATTTTTCAAAACCGGACAATACAAAACCCATTTTATAATCCCACTTCGGTTTGTCATTGCCATCAAGCTGCCAAGCATTTGGATAGTTTCTTAAAACAGTTAGCGCTGTTCTTTCCGACCATTTTAACTGATCAGAGATAATCGTTTTATCGGAATCATTCTGACCTTGTGCTTTGATTTTACTGCCAAAAATCAACAGGAAAACAATAACAACTTTTATAAAATTGACCTTTTTAAAAACAGCTTTTATCATATCATTACATTTTACCTTTTTTGTTCAGTACTTCTAATCTTTCGTCCAGATATTTTACAAATTCTTCTTTTGTTTTAATACCGTTTACTTCTTGTTCCCAAGCACCTAACAGATAGAATGAAGTCCATTTGGTAGTGGGTTTGAATACTAACAAATAATCTAAATCGGTATCAACGGTATTTTCAATAGTGCTAACTTCGTAGAAAAGAGCCATTCCCAGTTTGTCCGGCACCAAAGATTGCTGACCATAAGTTGCTAAATAGGCCCACTTTTTATTCTTGCTTTCTTTTTTAAGCAATTCGGTGTTTTTTTGTTTCACGATTCCGGTACAAATTCCCTGAATTGCTGATGAAGCTTTAAAAGCATGTTGTGTGTAAAGTTGGTCCGGTTTTATGGTTAATTCCGATATAAAGTTAATTTTGTCTGAAGCAGTTTTCCATCCGAAATAATCAATTTTTACTACCGATTCGTTGGCTTTATTTGTTACATAGGCGATTGTTGAATCGACTTCGTGGAAGTGTAATTTTTCTTTGTTTAAATAACGATCTATGGATCCAATTCCGATTCCTTTTCCGGCTTTGAGGATATCTGCTCCCCAATCACTCATTTCGTGATAGGAATCAAAATTGTCCTGTCCTACTTTTGGCAATATATTCTCAGTTGTTTTCTTTCCGAAAATATCAATCGCATTTCTCCAGTCTAAATACAAGCGGTATCCAATTCTGTTGTTCTCCCATCCCGGACCTTCGTAGCGAATGTCAAAGGAATGATCGGTATGCTCCGGAGCCAGTTTTAGTCGGTCAACATTGTTAAAAGTAGTTCCTCCAATGTATTTGCGTGCTTCCCATTTACCATCTGTTTTTGCGGATATTTCGGCGTACGTTTTGTTCTTTTTTATATCGTATTGCTGCGCATTGGCTGCTGTAAAACCTAATAAAAATAAAGTCGCTATTTGAATTCTTGCTTTCATTTTATTCCTGAATTATTTAAAAATTTTATCTAAAAATTGTGTTGTATACGCAACTGTTTCCTGCAACCACGGCTCAAAAAACCAAAAAGAATGCGGTGTGTTTGCTATTGTTTTAACCTCACTGTAAATGGTATTCTGGTTTAAAATGGCAATCATATCGTCTCTTCCGGCATGAAATCTTTCGAAACTACTGTTTATAAAAAGTATTGGTGGTGTATTTTTGTTAGCGTGATTCAAAGCTGAAGCTTTGTTCCAGTTTTCCGGGTTTTCTTCATAAGTCCCATTCAACCAAAAAGCAGCCATTTCTCCCTCATTTGATTCCGGATGTTTAAAAGCCAAAATTCCGTCTATATCAATAATCGCGTTTACTTTTGAGGATGTTTTACTTGTATTGTTTGTATCTTCAAAAGCCAGATCTTCATTTGTTGTA
This sequence comes from Flavobacterium sp. ABG, assembly GCF_001027725.1. Taxonomy (NCBI): domain Bacteria; kingdom Pseudomonadati; phylum Bacteroidota; class Flavobacteriia; order Flavobacteriales; family Flavobacteriaceae; genus Flavobacterium; species Flavobacterium sp. ABG. Next base: position 97,211 of record NZ_LEKS01000011.1, on the reverse strand, counting down.
CCAATCAAAGCTGCCATTTGTCCGCCCGAAGAGCAGCCCAAAATCGCAATTTTGTTTGGATCTGCATGAAATCTTTTCGCATTATCTTTTATAAACTTTATGGCGTTTTTCACATCATATATCGCTTGTGGATATTTCGCTTCAGGTGATAATCGGTACTCAACGGCAAAACAAGCATATCCTCTTGAGGCTATTTCCTGTGCGAGAACCCACATCTGATTTTTATTCCCTGACTTCCAGCCTCCACCATGAATTAAAATTACAACAGGATTTCTCTTTTCCTTCTTCGAATTTACAAAAGAATCTAAATGTAATGCTCTCTCTTTTTGCTTATTATAAACTATATCGTAAATCTGGTCCACATTTTCATCCTTCTTTGCTTCGGCGATCTTTATAAAAGGGTATTTTTTAATCAGCTTGGCGTAGGTGCTTTTTATTGTATAGGTTGTATCGATACTGTAAGCCGTCTGCGATTGACTATGGTTTACGGATAAAGCAAAAACTAGTAACAGTATTTTTTTCATTGCTTTTGATTTAAAACAGCATTAGAAGCTTACTGTTTATCAAGCTCCTAATACCATTCAAAAAAAAACAAGAAATAGGCATCAACCAAATGTTTATCTCTTGTTTTATTTAAAATTAACTCGTTGGTTACAATTATTTTTTAACACATAGAAACATAGACTTTGCTGTTCGAAAAAGAATATTTGAGTCATGTTATTCCTCACATAGTATACTTTTTGAAATGTATCGTTGTTTCTTTACTTGTTTAAAATTAACTCGTTCAATGTCATTCTTTTTTAATACATAGAAACATAGACTTTGCTGTTCGAAAAAGAATATTTGAGTCCTGTTATTCCTCACATAGTATACTTTTTGAAAGGTATCGTTGTTTGTTTACTTGTTTAAAATTAACTCGTTGAATGTCATTCTTTTTTAATACATAGAAACATAGACTTTACTGTTCGAAAAAGAATATTTGAGTCCTGTTTTTCTTCCTATCCTAGGCTTTATGAAAGGTGTGGTGTTTGCTTTAGTTTCATTTTCATCAGCGCAAAACTATGTTTCTATGTATTCAATTGTATTAATTATAGGCTGGGTTTTGTGGGAAATTTTTACTTTGATTTAAATCCAAAGCCTCTTGCGGAATTGGTCTCAAAATTTTCTTTTCTCCATTTGCTCCGTCAAAATTTGCTGCTTTAATATTGAAATTATGTAAAGAGGCTCTTTCGATTAATTTTCCGGTACGCTTCAAATCAAACCAGCGGTTGTATTCTCCGATCATTTCTCTTGCTCTTTCGTCCAAAATATAATCGATGTTAAACTCCCCAGCAGTTGCATTGGTCACACCGGCTCTTTTGCGTACTTCATTTAATCTGATTAATCCTGTGGCAGGATTGGTGTGTAAATAAGCTTCTGCTGCAATTAAATAGGTATCTGCCAATCTCGAAATTACAAAATCACGAGTACTTGTTCTTGGTGTAGTTGAACTAGTAGCGAAAGGTGCTTTTGGATCATCAAACTTACGAACCGGGATAGTTTGGTAATCACTATTCAAACCTTTTCCTGCACCATAAGTTCCGTATAGGTGAATATTAGTTTTTGGATTTGCCAGTTTGTATGCATCTAATTCTGCCGGAGTCATCCATTTGGGTACATAAAAATGAGTAACCGCTAAACCTGTTTTATTGGCTACATCATAATAATCATAATATCTTGTATAGGTTTGTGTCATAAAAGTTCCATCCCAACGGGTATCTCCTTTTTCAAAAAGTCCAATCGCGAAATCAGTTGGCAATAAGTTGTATGATCTGTAAGGCGCTTTACCTGCCACTTCTGATCCTCCTAAATAAGAACTAAAATAACTTGCTTGCCCGTTTCCGGTAGTCTGCGGGTTGGAACTGTTAGAACCGGCACTAAACTGAGCCGAGAAAATTACTTCTGCATTTATATCATTTGCCGGCAACCATAAATCACTATACTTAATAGTCAAAGCCTGACCGGCTATAGCATCGTCTGCATATTTTGCAGCAGTTGCAAAATCGGTTGCGGCACCAAAAGTTTCATACGCTCTGGTTAAATATACTTTTGCCAATAAATCCTGAACGGCTCTTTTGGTCACTCTTCCTGTAAAAGCACCGGCGGGCACTAAATTGAGAGATTCTTCTAATTCTTTAACGATAAAAGTATAGATTTCTTCTGCTGAATTTCTATCAAAAGACAATACCGGTGAATCGTGATACTGGGTGTCTAAACTAACACCTCCGTAGGTTTGTACTAATAAAAAGTAGGCATTTGCTCTTAGATACTTTACCTCTCCGATTCGGGCACTTAAGGTTGCCGTTTTCTCTGTTAATTCTCCAAAATGCAAAGCTGTATTGGCTCTTTGAATGGCTTTGTAACATTCTTTATACAGATAATCTACATTGGGAGAGGAAGAAGTCAGTTGTGTATATTGGCTTATTCCGATTGGTTCTGTACTTCTGCCCTCGGCATATAAATCTGTTCCGGAAACAAACAACCAGGGTTCACCACCGTAAATATCTTTTAGTTCTGCATAATTTGCATTTATTAAAGATTCATATCCTGATGACTTCAAATATTCAGAAGTCTCAGCGCTGGATCTGTTGTCCTCTTCGATAAAATCACTGCAAGAACTAAGTGTTAATAATGCTATTGATAGGGTTATTATTGTTTTTTTCATTTTGACTCTTTTTAAAATTTAACACTCATTCCCATTTGATACGTAATCGATGCTACACGACCTACACCAAATCCTGCTGCAGCCCATTCCGGATCGTAACCATCATACTTGGTGAATACAAATGGATTTAAAACATTTACATAAAAACGCAGGTATTTCATTTTAAATTTCTCAATAACGCTTGGTTTAAAAGTATATCCTAAAGCAATATTTTTAATTTTCACAAAAGAGTTATCTCTATAATAGCCTACGCCATTAGAATTCCAATAAGTACCTTCGTTAAATGCCATTGGATATTGGTTGGAAGCATTCGCTGGTAAGCCTGCATCATTTGCCGGAATATACCAGTCAATATCAGCTTTCTGACGACCTCTGTCAAATACGTTCGTAAAGTTGGCGTGGTAAGGGCTAAATACATATGAGCCTTCGCTGATAATTGCTGAAGCTGATAAATCAAAATTACCTACATTCAATTTTGTTGAAATACTTCCTGTCCAATCCGGATTGGCGTGACCCAAAATTTGTCTGTCGTCTGTTGTAATTTTTCCGTCACCATTTACGTCTTCTACTCTTGCCTGACCCTCACTTTGTCCGTAAGATGCGGCTTCAGCAGCTTGATTGGCTTGCCAGATTCCTGTAAATTTATAATTGTAAATAGCGTCTATCGATTCACCAATAAACAAATTGTTCCCTACATCATCATTTTCTTCATCGTAAACCGATACAATTTTATTGTTGTTTTTAGAAAAAACGAAAGTCGTTTCCCATTTCACAAAATCGGTATTGATGTTTTTTGTGGTTAACAATACTTCTATTCCTTTATTGCTTACGGAACCGATATTATTGGTGTAAGTTCCGTATCCATTTTCTGTTGGTAATTTCTGATCCAGTAATAAATCAGTAGAAAGTCTGTCGTACACATCTACGCTACCTGTAATTCTATTGTTTAAAAATCCGAAATCTAATCCAACGTTAAACTCTCTCATTTTCTCCCAACCTAATTCTTTGTTGGCCGGTTTCCCTTGCAACCATCCGTTTGCCGTTGTATTATTGTAATCGTAATACGTTTGCTGATCTATTTTGTTAATGGTAGAATAAGCCGCTACCTTGTTGTTTCCGGTGTATCCGTAACTTGTTCTAAGTTTTAAATCGGAAACAACTTGTTGGGTTTTCATAAAACTCTCATCCACTACTCTCCATGCGAATGCCGCTGAAGGAAATGAACCCCATTTGTTATTGTCTGCAAATCGGGAAGAACCATCCCATCTGTCTGACAAAGTCAATAAGTAACGTCCTTTATAACTGTAATTTAAACGTAATGCATAAGAAAGTAATGTACTTTTAAGATAGCTTGAACCTACTAAAAAAGTCGATTGTTTCCCTGAACCTAAATTGTCAAATCCCAAATCAAATGGCTGATCTGTAGAACTTGCCGAAGTGGTTTCTGTTTTATCATAATACATACTTTGAAGTCCCAATAAAGTAAAAGAATGATCCTTATTTAAATCATAGTTAATCGTAAACTGATTGTCCCAGGTTGAATTGAAATTTCCTTTTTCATTAACCGAAGCCGAAGGTAAATTTCTGTTAGCAACACCTGTATTGGTTAAAGCTCCCCAAGCCTGTCCTTGTCTGGCGTGATCGTAACCAACTGCATAAGTAGATTTAAAAGTAAGCCATGATATCGGTTTGTACTCTACAAATACATTACCTACACCGTTCCATCTTGTAATTTCATTTGTTGAATTGGCAATTTCCAATAACGGATTATAAGTACTTGTTTTATTGATTAAGAAAGCACCTGAATCGTCTGTCAATTTTCCCGGTAATGGAAATAAGTTCCCATGCAAATCATAAGGCGTGTAAAACGGACTTAATCTGAAAGCTTCCTGCATAGCCAAAGCACTTCCTAATTCCTGATTTGTTTTGGTCAGTGTTAAATTGGTTCCAACTGTAAATTTATCGTTTAGTTTGTGTGTCAAACCCACTTTAAAACTGTATTTATCCAGGGATTCATTCTCAACATTTCCAGTTTCATTTTGCAAACCAATACCTAAATTATACGCTAATCCGCTATCACCGCGACCTGAAATTGACACATAATTATTTTGTTGAATACCATCTTTAAGTACGGCATCGTACCAGTCAAAAGTATCATTGTTAGCTACTCTTTCGGCAAGTAATGAGTTTTGTGTACCTATAACGGTAGCATTTAAAGTCGCCGGTGTAACGGTTCCCGTAATCGGATCTTTTTTAGCTGTCGTTAAATAAGCCGATTGATGGTACAACCACCATTTTTGTCCACTCATCATTTTAGGCAATCTCGCAACTTGTTTTCCTCCAATGTAAGAATCAATAGAAACCGTCATTCCGGCTTTGGCTGTTGATCCACTTTTGGTAGTTACGATAACAACTCCATTGGTACCACGCGAACCATAAATCGCTGTGGAAGAAGCATCTTTTAAGATATCAATTCTCGCAATGTCTTGTGGGTTTAGAAAGTCAATTCCATCCGTTGGAACTCCATCTACCACAAATAATGGCGTCGCTCCTCCCGAGAAAGAACTTTTTCCTCTAATTGCAATTGTGAAAGGATCTCCCAAACGTCCCGTTGAAGCATTGATCTGAACTCCGGCTACATTTCCTTGTATTCCTTCCAGTACATTGGTCGTATTTTTTTCAGTGATCGCTTTCGCATCCAATGTTCCTACTGAACCAGTCAGGTCGGTCTTTTTTACGGTACCGTACCCAACTACAACAACTTCTTTTAAGGCATTTGTATCTTCAACAAGGCTTACGTTAATAGTCGTTTTTCCTCCTACCGTAATCTCCTGTGTTTGAAATCCTATAAAACTAATATTCAATACCGCTTTACTGCTACTGACTTTTATTTTATAAGTTCCTTCAAAATCTGTTGACACTCCATTTTTAGTCCCTTTTTCGAGAATATTTACTCCCGGTAAAGAAAGACCTGCTGCATCTGTAATTTTCCCTTCCAATGTGATTTCCTGACTATTCTGGGCATACAGCTGAGTCCCTAATATTAAATTCAGGAAAAATAAAAATACAATGCTGTATTTTCTCTTTCTCTTTAATAGTTTTTTTATGCTCATTTTTGTTTTAATGGTTTGGTTAATTGATAGTTATTAGCTTTTAATTTTTAATCGATTCTACTTTTTTTCCATTGATATAAGTATTTAAAAAGTTTACGTTTTTGACATTTTTAAGGGAATAGAGGGAATCTACTTTTTCTATTACCACATTTTTCAGCGTGATATTTTCTATTGGTGATTCTTTGTAACCGTCAGCCAGAATCCCATATTTACCTCCGTTTTTTACTTTGATATTTTCCAGACTGATATTTCTGATGGACGGTATAAATTTTCCTTCCTGACCACCATACACATTGTACGTCATCGTTGCTCTCAACACGCATTCGCGTACGGTTCCAACTTCAATATTTCTGACATAGATATCTTCTGTTGTACCTCCGCGTTTCGAGTTGGTTTTGATTCGGATGGCGCGATCCAGATTTGGACTGTCCATACTGCAATTTTCAACAAAGACATTGTTGACACCTGCGGAGATTTCGCTTCCCATTACAACCCCGCCATGACCGTCTATCATTTTACAATTTTGAACGATAATATTTTTACTCGGAATTGCGACCCTTCTTCCATCGGCATCTCTGCCGGATTTTATGGCAATGCAATCATCACCCGTGTTGAACGTGCAATTTCTAATGATTATATTTTGAGAGTATTCCGGATCACAACCATCATTATTAGGACCGTGACTGTTTATCGTCAGTCCGTCGATAATCATGTTATTCGATTTTATCGGATGTACAATCCAAAAAGGTGCGTTTATAATTTTAATATCTTTTAGAAGCACGGTGTTACATTCGAAGAATTCAATAAAACTGGGGCGTAAATAACGTCCTTCACCAAAGACTCTTTCGGAAACCGGAACTCCTTTTTCAGCCATATCAATCAATACTTCTCGATTCTGCGGGTCATTTTGCGACGGAATTCCTTTTTTCCATCCATACTCCTTACCTCCGGACCAAACCCACCAGTTACTATTATTCGCCTGACCGTTAAGAGTTCCTTTTCCGGTAATCGCGACATTGGTTTTGTTCTTCGCATAAATAAGAGGAGAATAGTTCATCAACTCTGTTCCTTCCCAGGAGGTATGAACCAGTGGATATTCTTTTGAATCTGTACTAAAAAGAATTTCGGCCTGATCTTCTAAATGCAGATTTACATTACTTTCTAAATGTATCGGTCCGGTTAGGTATTTTCCGTTTGGAACGAGTACAATACCTCCTCCGTTTTTAGCACACTCTTTAATTGCTTTTTCGAAAGCCAGCGTGTTAGATGTTTTTCCATCTCCAACAGCACCAAAATCATTTACCGAATAGCTTTTATTAGAAAAACGCGTTTCAGGAATACTCTTTACTATTAATTCCATTTTTTTCCATGGATCAACTTCAGATGAATTTAGAGGTTGTTTTCCACAGGATAAAAACAATACGGAAATCAAACCAAGAACGGTTGTTAATTGTAACACTATAGATTTATTTGCAATCATTTATGGCGTATTTTTTTATTTTTCAGCAACAATTGTAAGTTTTATGTAATCGATTACACGAAAGTAAAAAAATACTTTGATTGCACCAAATTTATTTAGAAAAAATTTATATATTTAATTTTTATTACCAATTATATTTACACTTAATGTAAAAAAACGCATAATTTATTATCATTGTAGTACTGCAAATCGTTAAGATATAAATATTGGTAATCGATAACATTAAATAATTGTTATACAAAAAAAATGTACTTTTGTCCAGTAACTAACTTGAAAACCTATTGAATGAGCGAAAAAATAACCATTTACGATATTGCCAAGAAATTGAATATCACCGCTGCAACCGTTTCCAGAGCGTTAAACAACAATCCGAAAATAAAAGAAAGCACACGTGAGTTAGTACTCAAAACAGCAGCTTCAATGAATTACAAGCAAAACAAACTTGCTTTAGCCTTAAAAAGTGGCCGTAGTAATAATATAGGAGTAATTGTTCCGCGCATTGACAGTAACTTTTTTGCTTCGGTAATCAGAGGTATTGAAGAAGAATTACATCCGCATGGTTATCAGGTCATCATTTGCCAGACACATGAAGATCCTAAAAGAGAAAGTGAAAACTTATATACGTTAATAGATGCTCAGGTCGATGGTATTTTAATGTCTGTTACCGATGTGGCAAACGAAAATACAGCTGCTTTTCAATATGTATTAAACAAAAATGTACCCTTAGTATTTTTTGACAGAAGTAAACATATAGATGGTGTCAGTTCTGTTACTATTAATGACTTTAAAGGTGGATACATGACCACCAAACATCTGATTGATGAAGGTTGCAAAGCTATTGCTCATTTTTCAGGAGACTTGTCTCTGGAAATCTTTAAAAACAGGTTTTTGGGCTACAAGCAGGCTTTATCAGATCACGGAATGCCTTTTAACGAAGCGTATGTTATTCGTACAAAAAGTACTTTAGATTCCGGTAAGGAAGCTGTAAATGTCTTATTACAATTAGAAACTCCGCCTGACGCTATCTTTTCATCGAGTGATTTTGCGGCTTTAGGAGCTATTCAGGTATTAAAAGAAAAAAACATTAGCATTCCGGAAGAATTTTGTGTGGCTGGTTTTAGCAATGAGCCTTTTACTAAGTTCATGGAATTGTCAATTACTTCTGTCGATCAGTCTCCTCTTGAAATGGGAAAAATGTCTGCTCGCGTTTTCTTAGAACAGGTAGATAAAACGGATACGATCAAAATTGAGAAAAAGGTTGTTTTGGCTCCGGAATTACATATTCGGAAATCGTCTTCCCGAACTGTCTCTTAGTGAAATACTCCTTCGAATAATAAACCCAATAACTTCAATGTTTATTGGGTTCTTTTTTTTTAAAACATATAAGTGATGTAAGTTCATTGTAGTTATGATGTGTAATTGCTTTGCGTTATTTGGGGGCTTTAGTTGGGCGTAATTCATTTTAACACATAGAGACATAGCAAACAAAGCCTAAAAAAAGACGTTTCACTTCAAATAAAACACATAAGATTATTTGAGAAAATCTTGATTTTCCTGAAACTCCTTAAACTGTCCATTCTTAATCTATGTGTCTACGTGTTAAACAACTCTCAATAGAACTACACAAGGTCAGTTAAAAATAAATGAGTTCTATTATAAATTTTTAAGCAATCATTTGAGCATAAATTTCATAAATAAATTTCGCAACCAACGGCATAAAAAATTACTTTTGTTACGTCAACGATAAGTGCCACTGCAAATGAATATTAATCTATTAACGACTATTTTTATTGTGGGAGGATTGACTTTGTTGTCGTTTCTCAAATTGAGCAATGTTGATGCTGCAAATCGGAAAGCGAATATCTCTTTTGGAATTTTCCTGTTGCTTTGGTCGAGTTTCTGGTTAGATGAACTGCTCTTTGCGAGTCATTTAGAGAAAGGAGATTTTATTTTTTACATTATACGCTTTGTTCAATTATTCACCCCTATTCCTTTCTATTTCAGCATTGTATTTTATACCAGTCCGAATTACAAAATAACATTTCGTGACTTGCGATTTCTTGTTGTACCGCTGCTTTTTTTAATCCTTATCCTGTTCCGATCCTTGTTAGACAAAACACTTATCAATTTATGGATTAGTTGTGTTTCTCCACTTCACGCTTTATATTATCTGCAATTATCATTTAGAAGAATACTTAAACATCAAAAGGACATTGAGATTTTTTCATCCAACAAGGAATTAATTAGCCTCAATTGGATCAAGTACATTATCTACTGCTTGGTTCTGTCTGCTTTGGCAACCATTCTTTATACCATTTTAGTTCCAAATGGACCGTTAAACACTTACATCAATCTATTCTTTTTGGGCACGGTTTATTTTGTGGCTTATCATTCAATCAAACAAAAGGAGCTGTTTCCAGTTGGGTATGTTCCCGAAAAAGAAACCGAAATTTTTACAGCGCAATACGAAGGCAATACTCCAAAAAACAAATTATTTGATGAGGATGAATTAGCGCTTTACAAGAATAAGCTACTACAATTGATGTCCGAAGAAAAACCTTATTTAGACACCGAACTTAATCTAATCAAATTATCTGAAATGCTCGGGCTTTCCGGACATCAACTCTCTTATATCATCAACAACGGATTTGATGAGAATTTTTTCTACTTCGTCAACAAATTCAGGGTTCAAAAAGCAAAAGAACTACTCGAAAAACAGGATAATGATAAATTTACGATCTTAGCTGTTGGTTATGATGCGGGATTCAATTCTAAGACCTCTTTTAATACTACTTTCAAAAAAATGACCGGTGATACGCCTTCCGATTACCGAAAAAAACATTCAAGACAATAAACTAGTGTTAGTAACATTAGGGCCAATTCGGATCAATACTATTTAACACATAGATTTGGGATTTACAATTTATGCTGTTTAAATAAAAACATAGTTTTTACACATAGTCTTATGTGTTTTATTTGAAGTGAAACGCCCTTTTTATTAGCTATGCAAACTATGACTCTATGTGGTAAAATTAATTACGCCCAAAGAGTTTACTATTAAACATTAAAATAGGTTCCGATAGATAAATCCGAACCTTTTACCCAATTATCGAATCTACTTTTACACCTTAAATCACAAACAAATGAAAGAGTTGTATACTGTAGTAACCGGAGCAAGTCAGGGTTTAGGAAAATCGTTTGCCTATGAACTTGCACAAAGAAATGAGAACTTAATTTTGGTGAGTTTGCCCAATCAAAACTTGCGGGAATTGTGTATGGAATTACAAAGTCGTTTTAAGATCAAAATCCACAGTTTTGAGATTGATCTGACCCGAAAAAGTAATGTATTAAAACTAGCCAGTTGGATCAACGACAATTTCAACCTGAAAATGTTGATTAATAATGCCGGAATAGGCGGTACAAAAGAATTTGAGAAGGCTGGTGTACACTATCTCGACAATATTATTCAGCTTAATGTCATGGCCACTTCTCTGTTGACGCATCAGGTATTGCCCAATTTACAGCGTCACGATAAAGCCTATATTTTAAATATTTCCAGTCTTGCTGCCTTTTCTCCTATTGCCTACAAAACGGTTTATCCGGCCTCAAAGGCTTTTGTGTACTCCTTTTCACGAGGTTTATATGAAGAACTAAAAGATACAAATGTTTTTGTGAGTGTTGTAAATCCTGGTCCGATGAAAACAAATGACGAGGTAACAAAGAGAATTGAAAGTCAGGGATTCTTTGCCAAAATGACCTCCTTAGATCCTGACCAGGTCGCTGTTTTTTGCCTGAACCGATTAGAGAAAAGAGATACTGTAATCATGGTCAATCAATTCAGCTGGCTTTTCCTGAAAATTTTGCCTGTTTGGTTCAAACTGCCAATGCTCTCCAATAAAATTAAAAAGGAACTAGCCTTATGAAAAGAGTTTTTATGACCGGAATAACCGGATTACTAGGGACTAATCTGGCCAACGAATTGTTACTTCAAAACTACCAAATCACCGCGATCGCAAGAGATCCTGATAAATATAAAGGAAACAGAAATTCCAATCTAAAATTAATAAAATCTAATCTGCACGCTGATCTTACCGAATACCTTGAAAACATTGAAATCGTGATCCATATCGCTGCCGAAACGGCTACAAATCTTATTCGCTACTCTGATTATGAAAAGATAAATTATGATGCCACAGTGTTATTATTTAAAAGTGCCAAAAAACAACAAGTGAAACAATTTATTTTCATTAGTACCGCCAACACTATTGGTTATGGCTCTCTTGCAAGCCTAGGAAATGAATCCCGAAAAATCAGAAGTCCCTTCTCACAATTAGATTATGCAAAAACCAAACTTAAAGCAGAAGAATATCTATTGAAGAATGCAAAAAACATGGCGGTAAAAATTTTGAATCCAACTTTTATGATTGGACCTTATGACAGTAAGCCGAGTTCAGGGAAAATTATTCTGATGAGTTTAGGTAAAAAGGTTGTCTTTTATCCACCCGGAGGCAAAAATTTTGTGGCTGTAAAAGATGTTGTCAGTGCTATCATTAATAGTTTTGAAAGTGGAAACACAGGAGAAAAATATCTGATTGCAGGAGAAAATCTCTCTTATAAACATTTTTTTGAGCAACTTAGAACACAGCAAAATCGAAAGCAATTTTTAATTCCTGTACCAAAATTTATATTGATTGCCTTAGGGTTTATGGGAAGTACTGTCCGCTTTTTTTCAATACAAACAAGTCTAAGTCTCGTCAATACCCGAATCCTGTGTGTAAACAATTATTACTGTAATAAAAAATCCAAAGAGCAACTCAAGATGCAATACAGCCCTATTGAAAATGCACTATTTGAAGCAGTAGACTATTTTAATTCAAAAAAGTAGTTTTTTTAAACCATATATTTTTAAACCATATAAGTGATGTAAGAAAATATAAGTTTTGCCGAAATGCGCTTAGAAAAACAGTCAATAAAAATTCTACAAATTATGATAAATCATAAAATTGAAATTTACGCCTAACAGTTGCATCCAGAATATTTTCCTTTTTATTGCAAATAATTAATATGGATTTGAATTGCCGTTGGTTTTAACCAACGGTTGTGTAGACTCGAGTCAATAGGCTTTAGCCAAAAAACTTAAGAGTCAAATTTTGGCTAAAGCCTCTATCAATGTCTTTTAAATCCGTTGGTTAAAACCAACGGCAATTCAAAAAGTATTTATTAATATTAAATAAAACCAGTATTTAAATATACCCATAGTAAGGTTTAATATAGCACAAACTTCAATGAACTTACATCACTTATATGGTTTAAACTCTACAAAGAAACTCCTCTTTTCCAAGGAATAAAATCGTTTTGATTTAGAATTGCTGCTTTGGTTTTGATGGTACCGCTGGCTACGTCAATGATAAATTCTAACATTTCGTCGGCCATTTCATCAATTGTTTTTTCACCTGTAATAATTCCTCCGGTGTCGATATCGATAATGTCAGACATTTTCTTCGCCAATTCTGTGTTGGATGAAATTTTTACAACGGGTGCGATTGGGTTTCCTGTTGGTGTTCCTAAACCCGTGGTAAACAAAACCATATTGGCTCCGGATCCTACCATTGCAGTTGTACATTCTACATCATTTCCAGGGGTGCAAAGTAAATTTAATCCCGGTTTTGTAATGTATTCTCCATAGTCCGAAACTCCAACTATTGGTGAGGTCCCCCCTTTTTTGGCAGCTCCTGCAGATTTCATGGCATCTGTAATCAAACCGTCTTTTATATTACCGGGAGACGGATTCATATCAAATCCTGAACCTGCATCCACAACCGTTTTTTCATACCATTGCATCAAATCCAAGAAACGTTTTCCTCCCTCTTCTTCTACACAACGGTTGACCAATTCCTGCTCTACACCACATAACTCAGGAAACTCAGAAAGAATGGTAGTTCCTCCTAAAGCAGCCAACAAATCGGAAGTAACTCCTAATGTTGGATTGGCTGAAATTCCGGAGAACCCGTCAGAACCACCACATTCCAAACCAATTTTCAATTTTGATAAGGGTGCCGGTGTTCGTTTTAATTCATTTGCTTTTTTGATTTCTTCAAAAGTATCTTTCACAACACTGCTAAGCATGGCTTCAATCGTCCCAATTTGCTGCTGATCGTAAATTAAAACCGGTTTTTTACTATCCGGATTAATTTCATTCAATGCATCTTTAAAAATTTGAATTTGAAGATTTTGACAACCTAAACTCAAAACCGTAGCACCCGCCACATTCGGATTGTTGACATATCCGGCCAATAACTTAGCCAGACTATGCGAATCCTGACGAATTCCGCCACAACCTCCCTGATGCGTGATAAATTTTACCTCTATATTGTTGAATAAATCCGCATTGCTTGCTTTTCCCTCCTTGCTATCTACTCCACTTTCCTTACTTACCAAAGAACGAAGTAAGAGCTGATAATCATTCTCTTTAGGTTTCATTAATTCCTTTTCGAAAATATCTTTTAAGATCTCGATATTCCTGTTTTCACAAAAAACCAAAGGAAAAAACAACCATACATTTTCGGTCCCAACTTGTCCGTCTTCTCTGTGGTAACCAAGGAAAGTTCTGTCTTTCCATTTGTCAATATTGGGTGCGGTCCAGCCAATCGTTTCCGTTTTGCCTGTTACCTTATCACTTTCGTGTTTTACGTTTAGCGTAGAAAGCAAGCCTCCTTTTTCTATTCTTTCACTTGACTTTCCTACCAAAACACCGTACATAATAACCCTGTCGCCTGTATTAAGCGGAGTTAAAGCTATTTTGTGTTTGGCTTTTACATCAGAACCAATTGCAATCGTTTCTCCTTCAAAATGAATCAGTTCCCCTGCTGTCAGGTTTACTAAAGCGACCGCTACATTATCGGTAGGATTAACTTTTATTATTTTTTTTTGCGTTTCCATAACTATTGTATGTAAGTTCCTGAATTTATCTGTTTTTTAAAATTGGTAAAACCTTGTTCGATACCATTTTCATCTATTTCTTTTAAGGCTTCAGCAATAGTTTCTGTCAAAGATGGAATCGTAGTCAAATCTTCATCCCAGAAACTTTTATTTTGCAAAGTGAGTGTTGCAATTTCATTATAGTCATTTGATTTCCAGACCTCATTAAAAAAAGCAATAATATCTTCACTATCGTTTATTGGCAGATTTTGTCCATTCCAGGTTCCTTTATAAAAACGAATTAAGCAGGCAAATGCATACGTTAAATGAACCGGCAATTTTTTATGAATGGCGACATACTCCGTCAAACTTGGTAAAACACGCACTTTAAATTTAGAAATCGAATTTAAAGCAATCGAAGACAATAAATGTTTAATAAAAGGGTTTCTGAAACGATCTAAAATTTCCTCAGCAAAACTGGCCAGTTCGGCTGGATCCATAGCCAAGGTTTCATTGATTTCTTCGAAAACGGCTTTGTTTACAAATTCACCCGTGAAGGCATTATCGACTGTTTCTTTAACTGTTTCGTTTCCGTAAAGCAACGAGAAAGGTACCATAGCGGTATGGGCACCATTTAAAATCCTCACTTTTCGCGTACGATACGGCTGCATATCCTTGACGATCTTTACGTCTAAATCGGTCTTCTCAAACGGAAGTTTTGCCTTCAGCGCATCATCACCTTCAATTACCCACAAGAAGAAACTTTCCGCACTTACAATCAAATCATCTTTATAAGACAACTGACTGTTGTATGCTTCGATTTGATCTCTTGGATAGCCCGGAACAATTCGATCTACCAAAGTATTATGGAAGGAGCAGTTGTTGATGACCCAAAAAACAAAGTCCTGCTCCAATTTCCATTCAATAGCATATTTTAGAACAATTTCTTTTAACGTATCCGAATTGTAATTGATCAGTTCACAGGGAATAATGGTCAATCCTTTCGAAGCTTCTCCATTAAAATGCTTAAATCTTTCGTGTAAAAGCACCGTTAATTTCGCCGGAAAAGAAACCGGAGGCTGCATTGTCGGAAGATCAGATGCGATATATTCTATACCGGCTTCGGTTGTATTGGATATAATAAAAGCTAATTCTTCTTCTCTGGCCAAAGCCAAAAAATCTTGAAAAGAAGCATACGGATCAATTGCTTTTACAATATTGGTAATCAATTCTTTATCCTGAATTTCCTGCCCTTTTTTAACCCCTTTCATAAATAAAGTATACAAACCGTCCTGTGTATTAATCATCGGAACCAAGCCTTTATCGATCGGTTGTACCACAGCAATACCGGCATTAAAATCAGCCTTCTGATTGAGCTTTTGAATAGCAAATTCTACAAAAGCCCTTAAAAAATTACCCTCTCCAAATTGCACAATCTTGATTGGAAGTTTCGCTGTTAACTTCGCATTTGATCTGTTTATTTTTTCCATTTTAAATTCTTTATCACTTTATCAATTCCCCTAACAATCTCCTAGTCTGATTTTTATATTTTTAAATTGTAAAAGAAACATCACACCTGAGTGAGAAATAAATCTTGTCGTGAGGATTCACAAGATTTATTTTGCAAGTGTAATGTTCTATTACAATAACTAAAACTCCAAAAAACGACTCGTCGAACAGGGAACTGTTATAATTGTACTATTTGTTTTTTATCTTTTTGATGATCGCGAGAACCTCACTTACTTTGTTTTTTAAACCCTCAAAGTCATTCTTATCAAGCATCTCTTTTGAGATTAACTGTGACCCCAAGCCAACACAAACCGCACCGGCATCGAGCCACGAAGTCAGACTTTCTACAGTAGGGAAAACACCTCCTGTAGGCATAATACTTGTCCAGGGACAAGGGCCTTTTATTGCTTTTATAAACTCCGGTCCATAAATATCTGCCGGGAATAATTTTACTATTTCGCATCCTAATTCTTCGGCTCTGGCAATCTCGGTAAGTGTCCCGCAACCCGGTGACCATAATACTTTACGACGATTACAGACAATTGCAATATCTTCTCTAAAAACAGGAGTTACAATAAAATTAGCTCCTAATTGCAGGTATAAAGACGTTGCTGCTGCGTCTGTAACCGATCCTACGCCCAACATCATTCCCGGTAATTCAGCCAATGCATATTTATTTAAAGCGGCAAATACCTCAAAGGCAAAGTCGCCACGGCTTGTAAATTCCATTAACCTTGCGCCACCATCATAACAAGCTTTTAATACTTTTTTACTCACTTCGATATCCGTATGAAAAAAAAGCGGAACCATACCGTTTTCTTTCATTTGCGAAGCCACTTCAATTCTTGAATATTTTGCCATTTTTTATTTTAATTATCTTGATACCAAACCTGTAGCATCACCATCAACCATATTCTCTACTTCTTTTAATGTCACTAAATTGTAATCTCCCGAAATAGTGTGTTTTAAACAACAAGCAGCTACTGCAAAATCTAAAGCCCTCTGGTTGTTGTTCTCATATTCGCATAGACCATAAATCAATCCGCCCATAAAGGCATCACCACTACCAACTCGATCTACAACAGGAGTTACTTCTTTGACAGCGGCATTGTAAATCGCTTTTCCATCAAACAAAATTCCTCCAATTCTTTGGTGAGAAGCACTAACCGAATAACGTAGTGTGGTGGCTGCAATTTTTAAATTCGGAATAAAATCAAAGAGTTTCGTATACAAAGCAGGAAGCGTTTTCTCATCCTGATAGTTTGGATTTACTTTTGGAATTCCTAACATAAAATACGCGGTATCAATATCTCCCAAAATCACATTGCTGTATTTTAATAGCTCGGGCATAACATCACTCGGCGTTTTACCATACTGCCATAATTTGGATCTGTAATTTAAATCACATGAAATCATGATTCCTAATTCATGTGCTACTTTAATCGCTTCCAGACAAGCTTCGGCGGCAGTTTCAGAGATGGCAGGTGTAATTCCGCTCCAGTGAAACCAGGTTGCACCTTCTAATACTTTTTCCCAGTCAATACTTCCTTTTTCAATGGTTGCCATGGAACTGTGTGCCCGATCATAAACCACATTGCTTCCACGAGTTCCGGCTCCGGTTTCCAAAAAATAGATCCCCAGACGTTCTCCTCCAAAAATTATATTTTTTGACTCGACGTTCATTTTTCGCATTTCTTTTAGTGCCGAACCTCCGATTTCATTTTCGGGTAAACGGGTTACAAATTCTGCATTCAGACCGTAATTCGCCAGTGAAACGCAAACATTAAATTCGCCTCCTCCATAAGAAGCTCCAAAAGCTTTAGCTTGCGAAAAACGCAGATGTCGCTCTGTCGAAAGCCGTAACATTATTTCTCCGAATGCAACTATTTTATTCATAATATTCTAATTATTTTACCGCAGATAACTTCTTTTTTTTTGCCACAGATTAACAGAATTAAAAGGATTTAAAACTTTTGAACCTGGTGTAAACCTTTGCGAAACTGGCGGTTATTCTTTTCTTAATAATTCAAAAACTTAAAATTTAAAATATTCTTTTGCATTGTTATAAGAGATGTCCTGCACCAATTTTCCAATCCATTCCATATCATTTGGAAGTTCCCCTCTTTTGATTTCGTCACCTAAAAGATTACACAGAATACGTCTGAAATACTCATGTCTCGGGAAAGACAAAAAACTTCTTGAATCGGTTAACATTCCAACGAAACAGCTAATTAATCCCATATTTGAAAGAGCATTCAATTGTTTTGTCATTCCATCCTTCTGGTCCAGAAACCACCAACCTGATCCAAATTGTACTTTTCCTTTACTACTTCCGTCATTAAAGTTTCCGATCATGGTTGCCATGACTTCATTGTCGGCAGGATTTAAATTATAAATGATTGTTTTAGTCAATTTATCTTTGCTGTCCAAAGCATTTAAAAAAGACGAAAGTTTTTGTGCCTGCGGATAATCTCCAATCGAATCCCAACCCGTATCCGGACCTAAAATTTTGTGCATACGTGCATTATTGTTACGTAAAGCACCTAAGTGAAACTGCTGTACCCATCCTTCCTCATGATACATTTCTGCTAAAAAAAGCAATATGGCACTTTGGAATTTTAAAGCTTCTTCCGGAGTAATAATTCTGTTTTCTCTTTTCTTTTTGAAAATCGTATTGATCTCCGTTTCTGTAAATTCTTCAAAATAGATCTGATCTAATCCATGATCGCTTAGTTTACAGCCATTTTGGCTAAAAAACTTGATTCGTTTTTTTAAAGCGCTACATAAATCGGAATAGGTATTTATCGCCACACCGGACACATCCCCTAATGTGTCCAGATAGGCATTATAACCATCGTTTGAAATTAGAATGGCTTTATCAGGCCTGAAAGCCGTACTCATTTTAGTCCCAATCGGATTCTTAGCTAATTTTTGGTGAAACTCGAGCGTATCAATAGGACCTTCGGTCGTACACACTAGTTCGGCATTTACTTTTTTAAGCAAATTCTGCGTGCTGTAACTTTCAGAATTTATTTTTTCAGTCGTTTCGATATAGATCTTTTCTGCTGTTTTTTCATTCAACAAATCATAAATATCAAAATAACGTGCTAATTCCAAATGCGTCCAGTGGTACAAAGGATTTCGCATGGTATACGGAACGGTTTTCGCCCAGTTTATAAATTTATCTTTATCTGAAGCGTTTCCTGTAATAAATTCTTCCTTTATTCCCAAAGTACGCATGGCGCGCCATTTATAGTGATCCCCATTGATCCATACTTTTGTAATCGTATCAAAAATGGTATTATCTGCAATATGTTGTGGAGACAAATGATTGTGGTAATCAATTATCGGTTGATTTTTTGAGTAATTATGATACAATTCTTCCGCGAATTTATTTTCAAGCAAAAAATTATCATTTATGAATGTGGTATTTGAACTCATACTTTTTTATCTAATTAAAAATTATTCGTTTGCCGGTTTACCAATAGTAGCAAGGATTCCACCGTCAACATACAAAATATGACCGTTGACAAAATCACTCGCTTTAGAAGACAAAAATATCGCTGCTCCTGCCAGATCATCTGCATCTCCCCATTTCGCAGCAGGCGTTCTGTTAATTATAAAATCATTAAAGGGATGCCCTTCTACTCTAATCGGTTTGGTTTGTTCTGTTGCAAAATACCCCGGACCAATACCGTTAATCTGAACATTGTATTTTGCCCATTCGGTAGCCATATTTTTGGTCAGCATTTTCAAACCACCTTTGGCAGCGGCATAAGCCCCTACTGTATTTCGGCCTAATTCACTCATCATGGAACAAATGTTGATTATTTTCCCTTGTCTTCGTTCAATCATTCCTTTGGCAACGTGTTTAGAAACAATAAACGGGCTTACTAAATCGAGGTCTATTACTTCCTTAAAGTCGGCCACTTCCATTTCGATTAACGGAATCCTTTTGATAATTCCGGCATTGTTAATTAAAATATCAATTGGCCCTACTTCACTTTGAATTTTTTGAACTGCAGCACTAACTTCCTCCTCTACGGTCACATTAAATCTATAACCAACGGCTTTAATTCCTTCGTTTTGAAGTTCTTTTACCGCATCATCTATTTTTTGTTGCGACGAATTACCGTTTACAACAATTGTTGCTCCGGCTTTTCCTAATCCTTTTGCCATTGCCATTCCCAGTCCGTGTGTACTTCCTGTAATCAAGGCTACTTTTCCTTCTATATCAAATAATGAATTTGCCATATTCTTATCTTAAATCTGTGATTTTACAAACGTCCATGTCTCCATAATCTAAATTCTCACCCGCCATTCCCCAGATAAAAGTATAATTACTTGTTCCTGAACCGGAATGAATAGACCATGGCGGAGAAATTACAGCCTGATGATTGTTCATCCAGATATGTCTGGTTTCCTGCGGTTGTCCCATAAAATGACAAACGGCCTGATTTTCGGGAATATCCAAATAGAAATAAACCTCCATTCTGCGATCGTGAACGTGCGCCGGCATGGTATTCCAAACACTACCCGTTCTTAACTCCGTCATCCCCATTTGCAATTGACAAGTGGTTACAACCCCTCCGATAATCATTTGATTTACGGTGCGATGATTTGCAGTTTCCACTGTGCCTAATTCTAATTTCTTGGCTTCTTCCAAACTCACTTTTACTGTTGGATAATTCGTATGAGCCGGTGCTGAGTTGATGTAAAATTTAGCCGGATTTTTGCGGTCATCGCTTTTAAAAACAACCTCTTTATTACCACTGCCGATGTACAAAGCATCTTTAAATCCCAATGAATGAGACACTCCATCAACAACGATTGAACCGCTGCTTCCAACATTAATAATTCCCATCTCTCTGCGTTCTAAAAAATAACCCGCTTTAAGAGGATCAATAGTTTCCAATTGCAAATCGCTTAAAGGAACTGCTGAACCGGCAATATATCTGTCGTAATGCGAGTAGACCAATACAATCTCATCTTCCTGCATTAGGTCATCAATTAAAAATTCCTCTCTTAATTGCTGTGTGTCGTATTTTTTAACTGCTTCCGGGCTTGACGCGTATCTTGAACTGTGTTTTGTCATAACTTTAAATTTAATGTAATCGATTGCATAAAATTAAAATAATATTCTAAAATTATCCTTTAAACCGTTTAAAAAGTTTTTTTTATTTTATAAATCTGTAATTGGACTGTATTTTGGCACTAACGTTTTCATTACCAACCAACCAGTTAAGTAACAAACGGCACAAATTGAAAAAATGATAAAATAACCTGATTCAATTCCGTGAAAGCCCATAAAGGCCATATTGCTTTCTTTCGCATAATCAAACAACATTCCTGATCCTTTATTAATGAAAGTAGAACCGACTCCACCTGCTAAACCACCAATTCCGGTAATTGTTGCAATTGCTTTTTTAGGAAACATATCACCAACAGTCGTAAAAATATTTGCCGACCAGGACTGGTGTGCGGCTCCTGCAATACCAATTATGATTACGGGAATCCAATAACTAATATGTCCTAAAGGCTGTGCTATTAAGGCTAAGAGTGGGAAAAAAGCAAAAATTAACATCGCTTTCATTCTTCCTTCGTACGGATTCATTCCTTTTTTCTCCACAAAATAAGTCGGCAGCCAACCTCCAATAATCGATAGTAAGGTGATCATGTACAATACAAATAAGGGTAAAGCAGCCTGTGTTGAGTCCATTCCGTAAACAGAGCTCAAATAAGCTGGCGTCCAGAATAAGAAAAACCACCAAACACCATCGGTCATAAATTTACCAAATGCAAAAGCCCAGGTTTGTTTGTATTTAAAACAAGCGGCAAGAGACACTTTAGTTGTTGTTTCAGGAACATATCCAGCCATTTTGCTATCAGCGACATCATCTTGTTGGATGTACTCCAATTCTGCAGCGCTTACTTTTGGGTGTTTTTCTGGTTTATCATACATAAATACCCAAAAACCCATCCACACAAAACCAAGAGCCCCAATGATAATAAAAGCCATTTCCCAACCAAAAGACTCTGCTATAAAAGGAATTGATATTGGCGCCGCCAAGGCTCCTACTGTTGCTCCGGCATTAAATATACTGGTAGAAAAGGCTCTGTCTTTTTTAGGAAAGTATTCTGCGGTTGTTTTTATGGCCGCCGGAAAATTTCCTGCTTCTCCAATAGCCAGCACAAAACGGGCAAAAATAAACAGGCACACACTAACGTTAATGACCATCCCGGTATCCTTTACCGTACTGATGATTTCTTTTGCTCTTTCAAAACCAATAAACCATTCACCTGCTATGATTCCGGCTGTTGCAATTCCACAAAAGGCATGCAAGCAGGCCCCAAAAGACCAAATACCAATAGCCCATAAAAAACCTTTTTTAGTATCCAACCAGTCTACAAATCTTCCTGCAAACAAAAGTGATACCGCATAAAAAATCGAAAATAACGCGGTGATATTACCATAGTCATTGTTTGTCCAATGAAATTCCGGTGCAATAAAATCACTCCACGTTAAAGAAAGTACTTGTCTGTCTAAATAATTTATAGTAGTTGCAAAAAATAACAGGGCGCATATACTCCAACGATAATTTCCAACTGTGGTTTTGGTTTGGCTCATAGTAACTGAATTTGTATGTTTTATGGTAATGGTTAATTCTTAAAATTTTACAACTCTCGACATTTCAACTTCATCAATTATGCGCAATACAACTTCTTTGTTCAATGGATCAAAACCAGAATAGAAACAAAAAAATGTAATCGATTGCACAAATATACCTTTAAATCTTTATATTCCAAATAAATTGCGTAAAAAATTAATTTAGGCTTTTAAATAAATACATTGTATAGAAAATATTACGCTAAATTACATATTAAACAATATATTTGTTAAATAGCAATATGTGGAAATAATCCGTTTCAGGTATAAAAATTGTACCAGATTCGCTTCTTAAACATTCATTTTGAACATTTACTCGTTTATACTGCTTCACTGCGAATACTGCAGGCTTTCTAAAAATGTAAATCTGAATTTAATCCTAAAAAAACAGTACAACTAAACACTTCTAAAATTGAAAAACTACCTCTTAAAAAAAACAGTCTTATCTCTCTTCCTGCTTATAGGAATGCTAAATCAAATACAAGCGCAAAATCAGGTAATCCCGCTCTGGGAGACCATTCCCAGCGAAATTAAAGCAGCCGATTATAAAGAAAACGAAACTGTAAAGGACGGAAAAGTACAAAGCAGCAGTTTGGTTACGATCCCTACTTTAACGGTCTTTTTGCCCAAAGAAATCAAGCCAAATCAAACGGCGATAATTATTCTTCCGGGTGGTGGATATTCGCATTTGGCCATTGCAAAAGAAGGTACAAAAGTAGCGGAATGGTTTACTTCTATGGGAATCGTAGCTTTTGTTCTCAAATACAGATTACCCAGTGATTTAATCATGAAAGATAAAGCGATTGGTCCTTTGCAGGATTCACAGGAATCTGTACGTTACGTGCGACAAAATGCAGCGAAATGGAATATTGATGTTACTAAAATTGGAATCATGGGTTTTTCGGCAGGTGGTCATCTCGCTTCCACACTCGCAACACATTATGAGGAGAAAGTATACGAACCGGCATCAAAAGTAAGTGCGCGTCCGGATTTTTCACTTTTAATATATCCTGTAATTTCAATGCAAAACGAAATAACACACAAAGGTTCTCAAACGAATTTACTAGGTACAACTCCGTCTTCTGCATTAATCGATTCTTTTTCTAATGAAAAGAGGGTCACTGCCCAGACTCCACCCGCCTTTTTAGTGCATGCAACAGATGATGAAGTGGTCTTGCCGGAGAATAGTATTAATTACTATTTGGCTCTTAAAAAAAATAAAGTTACCGCTGAGTTACATTTATATGAAAAAGGAGGTCATGGCTTTGGGTTGGGTGTGAATGGCACCAGTAAATATTGGACAAAAGATTGTGAGGAATGGTTAAAGAGTAATGGATACTGATCATGTCAAAAAGTTGCGTGGAAGTAAAAATCTCGCAAAGACGCCAAGTCGCAAAATTTTAATGAAAAAATGGAAAAAAAACTTTGAAACTCCATGACATAAGAGAAACCCAAAGTGAGAAAGAGTAAAACTTAAAAAGAAAAAGAAAAAACTTAGCGACTTGGCGTCTTTGCGAGATCCTCAAAGCGAGAAGCATGGAAATTGCTACTTAAAAACTTGCGCAGAAAAAGTATAAGACTTAGTAATTATAATATAAAGTGAATTTCAAAAAATTACTCCAAAACTTTTAGACTTAATTCACGGATACAGCAACTAAACAAAAAAAGTCTATAGATTTGATGAAACAACCAAATCTATAGACTATAGAAAAAATAAACCTTATTGTATTATTTTGATTTTATACAAAGCTATCCACACTAAAATGAATAGGTCAAATTTTCTTTCTTAACTAAATGTTTTTCTCCAAAAAAACAATAACAATCGAAGGGTAAATACTGTCTTAAGAGGCATGAAACCTACTAAACTGCCGACTTCTGTTACGCAAATTTATGTCGTACTTTTGAGAATAGCTTACGGTTTCCCACATTTGCGTCATTCTTTTTGATTTATTCACATTTCAGAAACCTTAATTTGTTGTATCAGATCAACTTAAGACTTACGCTTTAACAAATAATTTAACACATGTACTAATCAAATACACCAACACTAAAAACTGCCAACTGTGCCTGTGACTGAAAACTCATTTAATTTTCTTATTCCAGATTAAGTTCAAACCAGTATTTAACTGATACATTTGTATTATAAAATAAAGATTATGAAGACACTTGAATTCTTAATACTCGGAAAAAACGAAGCAATTTTACCCATCCTACTTCGACTTGTAAATGCAAATGACAACTGGAATGCGGTAGCTTTTAATGACGAAAAATTAGCACAGGATTACTTTCTGAATACTAAAATAGATATGGTTTTATTAAGTTCCGGAATAGAAGATCATGTCGAAAAAGAATTCACTGCCTTCTGCCTAAAAAACCAGCCGGAAGTAGAAGTAATTGAACATTTTGGCGGTGGAAGCGGGTTATTGCAATCTGAAATACTGCACCGATTGCATCTTAAAGGAAAATTATAAATCCTTTTCTCTTTTTTCAGATGATCAAAAATCGATAATGATTCCATTTATATTTTAAATTTGTACGTTCCAAACCTGTCTAAATGATGAAGAAATATTCTGTTGTTATTTATCCTTCACAAGCAGTTATTGCTGCTATAAAAACAATGAAGGAACTTCTGAAAACTAAAATTGATTGGTACAGCAGTTGCAACTCAGTAGCGCATATCACTATTTGTGAATTTTCTTTAAGTGAATCGGAAATAGATAAAGTCAAACAAAAACTTTTTAAAGTTTGCGATACGTTTACGCCTTTTCAGGTCAGTCTTGATCATTTTGGGGCTTATGAAAATAGTGGCGCTTTCTTTATCGCTCCCAATGAAAATTCGAAAAAAGACCTCAAACCGATTATGAAAAAAACACAGGAAACATTGAGGTCCTTAAAACTAAAAAAAAGCGACGATCCTCATCTGTCTATCGGTAGGAAATTAACTCCTGAAAACTTAAAAATTGCTTCACAACTTTTCACCACAATCGATCTTGATTTTTTGTGCTGTGAAATTGTTTTGCGAGAACTTGATCCTATAAAAAAGCAGTTTTTTGTAATTGATACTTTTAGTTTTAATGGGAATGAAGTTGCTGAGTTTGTACAGGGGAGTTTATTTTAACCGTAAAGGATGATGGGTGTTGTCATGGTTTTTTGCATCCTCGTTTTCGCAAAAATACTCGTAATCGTGTCATTTCGACGAAGGAGAAATCACATCCAATATTCGACAAAGATTGGCGATTTTCTTTACGGAATTTCTTGTGTGATTTCTCATTCTTCGAAATGACAAAAAAACGCAAAACCGATCTACAAAACACATAAGGTTAAGCAACCCCCAACCTGAAACCTGAAACCTGAAACCTGAAACCTGAAACTTGAAACCTGAAACTTGAAACTTGAAACCTGAAACCTGAAACTTGAAACCTGAAACGAAAAAACCTCTCCTCTTTTTTTCGTATATTTGATTTTTACAACTCCCACATGAAAACACTAGATTCATTTTACCAGGATATCACAGACGGTTCTGCAGTAGAACCGGGTTCTTTATTACCAAATGGAATTAAAAAAGAAATTGGTCATTTTAATGTGTTCAATATTAAGGAAGTTTTAGAAAGGCTTCAGGGAAAAGCCATTATGCCTTATGACCGAAGAGCGTATTATAAAATTAGCTTGATAAAAGGCAAAAACAGAGCCGAATATGCCGACAAAATCATTGAAATTGAGCAGTATGCACTTTTGTTCGCCACTCCTAAAATCCCTTACAATTATCTGCCGCAAGACACCAATCAATCGGGGCAGTTTTGTGTGTTTACCAATGAATTTTTATCCAAAAACAAAAGCGGAATTGATCTCGATGAACTTCCTATTTTTGCTACAGACGGGTATCCAATTTTTCAAATTTCGCATGAAGAAGTTGCTGAAGTCGAATTGATATTCAACAAAATACAAAAAGAAATCAATTCCGATTATGTGTACAAATACGATTTGATCCGAAATTATGTGGCCGAATTAATTCACTTTGGACAAAAACTACAACCCATAACAGCTTTGTATTCTAAACACAATTCAGCAGCACGAGTTTCTTCGTTGTTTGCCGAATTATTAGAAAGACAATTCCCTATAGAATCTCCGCATCAACGACTTACACTGAGAACAGCAAAAGATTTTGCCAACAGATTATCCGTTCACGTAAACCATCTTAATAAAGTTTTAAAAGAAAATACCGGAAAAACCACCACCGAATTAATCAGTAACCGTCTGACAAACGAGGCCAAAACCCTCTTAAAACAAACAGATTGGAATATCTCTGAAATTGCTTATTCTCTAGGTTTTGAAGAACTGGCACATTTCTCTAATTTTTTCAAAAAACAAACCACCTTTACCCCTTTAGCATTCCGATCTTAAAAATATTTCCAATTACAATTTTGGAATTTGGAATTTGAATATTGGAATTTGATTTTCTTTGAATTTCGCAACTATCGGTTTGATATTTACAATTCCCTACCACTACTTCGCTCCTACCTTTGCCTAATCAATTTAAAAGATCGAAAAGATGAATTTATCAAACAACAAAATTTTAATCACCGGTGGCGCCAGCGGCATCGGACTTGGATTGACGCAGCGATTTATTGAAGAAAATAATACCGTAATAATCTGCGGAAGAAGAGAAACAGCTTTAAACGAAGTTGCAGCCCGATTTCCTTCGGTTATTACAAAAGTCTGCGATTTAGCCGTTGAAGCAGAGCGCATTACGCTTTACGAATGGATTCAGGAAAATCATAGCGACTTAAATGTATTAATCAATAATGCAGGAATTCAAAAATGGGTTTCGGTAACCGATGCTGATTTTTATGAAAGTGCCAAAACTGAAATTAGTACTAATATAGAAGCTCCGTTACATTTAACTTCTTTATTTATCAATCTAAAATCACTTACAACAGTTATGAATGTAACTTCAGGACTGGCATTCTCTCCTTTTGCAAAAGTTCCGGTATATTCCGCAACTAAGGCATTTTTCCGCTCTTTTACACTATCACTTCGTCATTTATTACAATCCAAAAACATCGAAGTTATCGAAATAATTCCACCTGCGCTTAACACTGATCTTGGAGCAGTAGGCTTACACGACGGTCATCCCAGCGTGAGTAGTTTTATCGAATATATTTTTGAACAGTTAAAAGAAGGAAAAACCGAACTTACTTTTGGAACTAGTGAAACCAGATTAAATGCAAGCGCAGCAGAATTAAAACAACATTTTAACGCATTACATTCTAATTAAATAATTGTAAAACATGAGATGCAAAATACCTTACTTCTCACATTTTACATTTTACATTTTACCAATAACAAACAACAAATAAAATGGCAGCACACACAAAAATCGCCTTAGTAACTGGCGGAAGCAGAGGTTTAGGAAAAAACATGGCATTGGCTATAGCAAAAAAAGGAATCGATGTTATTCTGACTTACAACAGTAAAAAAGAAGAGGCAGAAACTACCGTAAAGGAAATAGAAAGCCTAGGTCAGAAAGCGGTAGCGATTCAATTGAATATCTCGAAATCAGATACTTTTGATTCTTTTTTAGGAGAGGTACAAACGGCTTTAAAAGACACTTTTCATACAGACAAATTTGATTTTCTTGTGAACAACGCCGGAATCGGAATTCACAAACCTTATATCGAAACTACAGAAGCTGATTTTGACGAGTTGAGCAACATTCAATTTAAAGGACCTTTTTTCCTGACTCAAAAAGCACTCGCCCGCATGAATGACGGTGGTGGAATTGTAAATATTTCAACGGGACTGGCTCGATTTTCATTCCCGGGTTATGCTGCTTATGCTGCAATGAAAGGAGCTATGGAAACCTTAACCAAATATCAGGCAAAAGAATTAGGCACCAGAAAAATCAAAGTAAATATAGTCGCTCCGGGTGCCATAGAAACTGATTTTGGACATGGAGCCGTACGAGACAATGAACAATTGAACCAACACATCGCTTCACTAACGGCATTAGGAAGAGTTGGTTTACCGGACGATATTGGTGGTGTTGTTGCCTTTTTATGTACAGAAGATGCTCGCTGGGTCAATGCACAACGCATTGAAGTTTCGGGTGGGATGAACTTATAATATTTTATCAAAAATAAAACCCGACAGGTTAAAAAAAACTGTCGGGTTTGGGTAATATAATTGAGTTAGTAAGAATTCTTTTTTTAATCTTTTTGAATGATGACGTCAAAACCTCCGTTTTTATCAAAAACGACATCGTAGAATTTTGTCTTTTTTTCTATTCCGACTTCATACGTTGTTTTGTTTTTGTCATCTACCACTATTGCAATTTCACGAATGGCTTTTGCCGGATAATTCTGTTTCAGATACGCTTGTGCTTTTGGTGGAAGCTGGCTTAACGGAATCTGTGTTTCAGTCGCTTTTAAATTTCCTAAATTATCATAAACGGAAAGGGCTTTTGTCTTTGTTGTAAGATTGAATTTTGCCTCATACCTCATTTCATCATTATCATCACCTACATATTCCATCGCCCACACGGCCGTTTTATTCGGATATTGTTTTTCAAAAGCAAAACGAACTACTTCCGGTGGCGTTACAACTTCTTTCATCGCAATGCCCTCTTGTGCCATCAAATAACCACTGCATAAAAAAACAAAAAGTAACAAAACGTTTTTCATGATTTCAACTATTAAATTAAGACTCAATCCAATAACGTAATGAAAGTACTACTTTAAAATGAATAACAAATGAATTTTTTATTTTTTTAATCGATCGGACAACTCTCTTTTATAAGTAATTCCAATCGGTAATTTTTCTTTTTTAATGCTAACAAAATCTTTCTCAGTGCTTTCAATTTTATCCAGCGAAACGATATACGATTTATGAATTCGCATAAAATTCTTTTCCGGAAGGCATTTCTCCAATTCTGTTGTGGTAATAGAGGCTAAATAGGTCTTTTTGGTGGTATGCAACTTCACATAATTCCCAAAACTCTGTGCGTACAAAAGCTGTTCTAATTCAATATCAACAAAATAACCGTCTACTTTCACACTTACCGAACTAACGATTGCTTCCTCCTCTTTTTCCTTTACACTTTCTGTCGCAAAAAAACGATCAATTGCTTTTAAAAATCTGGGAAAATAGATGGGTTTTAAAAGATAATCTATTACGCCATAATCATAACTTTCGAGTGCAAATTCAGAGTAAGCCGTAGTCAAAATAGTCTTCGGGTGTGTGGGAAGAATCTTCAACAATTCCATTCCTGAAATCTCAGGCATATTGATGTCCAAAAACATTAAATCGACTTTGTTTTCACGCAGATAATCCATTGTTTCAATGCCATTATAACCTTGAAAAACAAGTTCCAATTGTGGGTTTTGCTTGATATAATTCGCCAGTACATAATGTGCTGCCGGCTCATCATCAACAATAATGCATTTTTTGGGTTCTCTCATTAAACAAACTTTTTCAATTGTACTTTTAAATCCACGATATAGGTATTTTTATCATCCTGAATGTCCAATTTATAGTCTTTCCCATAAATCAGATTCAAACGTTCAATTGTATTTTTCAAACCAATTTTAGTCGAAACCACGTCTGTTTTTTTCTTGGGAATGGAATTAACCACATGCAAATGTAATAGCCCATTTTCGACCGTCACAATAATCCTGACAAAACATTTCTCAATGGCACAGGTTCCATGTTTAAAGGCATTTTCAATAAAAGCAATCAGCAGCATTGGCGAAACTTTATAGGCGTTTTCGTTGTCAATTTTACAATCGTATGTAATCTCACAACGGTAGCCTACACGCTCTTTTTCAAGTTGTACATAACTGTTTATAAATTCCAACTCTTCTTCTAAAGATACGCATTGTTTGTTATTACTCTCGAGCTGATAGCGCATTAATTGTGACACTTTCATAATCAAATCCGGTGTTCTGTCGGGAAATTCTAAACTGATTCCGTAAAGTGTATTAAACGTATTGAATAAAAAGTGCGGATTCAATTGTCCTTTCAAAGAATTCAACTGCATTTGGTTGAATAATAACGTTTCGTCTGTTTGTTTTTTGTGAATCCTATAAAACTTAAAAACAATGATCGGACTCAAAATGCAGACCAGTGTCCCCAATACACTGGCCAGCTGATATACATAACTTCTTTGATGTGAATTTTGATACAAACGACAATTGCTGAACATGTCGAGCCTAGTTAATTCGTATAAAACGAGCGAAAAAACAAACACCCCGAACAAGGTCAAAAAGATATACGTTAAAGGTCTTTTGGTTCTGAAAAGTATCGGCAACAGAAAAAAACGATTGAACTGGGCATGCATATACAAAACGCAGTAGAAAAAAATACCCATTAAAATAGAAGTTGCTGAACTAAATAACATCCAGTCGTTTTTTAACGTATAAATCGTAAAGGAAAAGGCAACAACGGCAATCTCCTGCCACCATTTGTTATCCAACATATTTTCCAGCTTCTTATTCATACTTACTTCTTAAATAGTTTACAAAGTACGAACAAATATTTAATTTTTATTTCCATTAAATGACAAATTCAATTGGTCATTTACTAGTGTCTTACATCATTTAAGATGACAAAAATCATCGAAAGTAAAATAATTTTGGTAGATCATTTTACACTTTGAGTTATATGTATTTCAAAAAAATTACTTTACTATTTTTCTTGATTTTTGCCTCAATCGGTCATTCACAAACCTTGTCTTTAAAAGAAGCCCTGAAGACTGGTCTTGAAAACTACGGATCAATCAAAGCAAAAAACAACTACGCCAGCGCTTCCCGGGAAACGCTCAAACAATCCCGCCGTGATTATCTGCCCAATTTAAATTTATCTGCGCAGCAAGATTACGGAACTGTCAACGGACAGAATGGCCCGCTTTATGGTTTTGGAGGTCTCGGAGTCGCTTCGTCGGGATTACCGCTTCCGCAGCAAAACTGGAACTCTGCATTTGGTGCTCTTTATTTGGTTAACATGAACTGGGATTTTTTCACCTTTGGAAAAACACAGGAAAAAATCAATTTATCTAAAATTGATGTTCAGGCCAAAGAAAAGGATTTAAATCAGGAAAAATTCCAACAGGAAATCAAAATTTCGGCAGCCTATTTAAATTTATTGGCAAGTCAAAGATTATTGATTTCACAGCAAAAAAATCTGGTTCGTGCAGAAGTTTTCAAAAAAACGGCTGCTGCCAGAGTTAAAAATGGATTATTAGCCGGTGTAGATTCTACATTGGCAACAGCGGAAGTTTCTAAAGCCAAAATTGCTTTAAATCTTGCCCGAAACTTCGTGAAAGAACAAAACAATAAATTAGTCGATTTGATGGGAGTTGCTCCTCAGGATTTTATTGCGGATACGCTTTTTGTGACTCAAATTCCAAAAGAGCTTATAACCAATAATCCTTCAACAGACAGTCTTCACCCTTTATTGCAACTTTATAAAACCAGAATCGATTACAGCAATCAACAGGTTAAATTGTACAAACGATTTTATTACCCGACCATGAGTGCTTTTGGTATTTTACAAACACGAGCATCGGGATTTGATTCTTCTTATGCGGCTGATCAAACCGCTTTTAGCAGAAATTACTGGGATGGTGTAAATCCGGATCGTAGTAATTATTTGGTTGGAGTTGGAATTACGTGGAATTTAACAACACCATTCAGATCCAGCAAACAAGTCAGTGCTCAGAAATTTGTTTCTCAGGCTTTGCAGGAAGAATACAATCAGGCCGACAGAGAATTGAAATCGCAATTGACTTTTGCCGAAGATAAAATCAAAATTACACTCGACAATTATGTAGAAGCTCCAATTCAGGTTAAAGCAGCTGCTCAGGCGTATTTGCAAAAATCGACTTTGTACAAAAACGGCTTAACCGATTTGACAGACTTAACACAGACCATTTATACACTAAACCGTGCTGAAATTGACCGTGATATTGTCAACAATAATGTCTGGCAGTCTTTCTTATTGAAAGTAGCCGCAACTGGTAATTTTGACTTATTTATGAACGAATTTTAACTATAGAACCAAATGAATTTAATACGTTTTGCACTCCGCAAACCCATATCTATATTGGTAATGGTTGCCGGCCTATTTTTCTTCGGAATTGGCGCCATCAAAGACATTAAGGTAGATATTTTGCCTAAGATGAATTTACCGGTTATCTATATTGCACATCCGTTTGGAGGATATACTCCGGATCAGATGGAAGCTTATTTTGCCAAGAATTATGTGAATATTTTACCTTTTGCCAATGGTGTAAAATCGGTAGAAACCAAGAATGTTCAGGGGTTAATGATTATGAAATTAACCTATTACGAAAACACCAACATGGCTCAGGCGGCAGCCGAACTGAGTGCATTATCCAACAGGATTCAGGCGGCATTTCCTCCGGGAACCCAGCCTCCGTTTATCATTCGTTTTGATGCTTCTTCCTTGCCTATTGGTCAATTGGTTTTGAGCAGTAAAATCAGATCCAATAACGAATTGCAGGATTTAGCCAACGTTTATGTTCGTGCTTCTTTTACTTCAATTCCCGGTTTGTTATCACCTGCCCCTTTTGGAGGAAGTCCGAGAACCGTTGAAGTAAATGTAGATCCGGATTTATTGCGTTCGCACAATATGACGCCTGATCAGATTGTGGAAGCCATTCGATTAAACAATCAAACTGCTCCTTCGGGAAATGTTAGAATTGGTGACAAAAACTATATTACACCAACCAACAATACAATTCGAGATATTAAGGATTTTGAGCAAATTCCGTTATTCAAAGGTGGCGTTCAAAACTTAAAATTAGGTGATGTTGCGACCGTAAAAGACGGTGCCGATATTACCAACGGTTATGCTTTGGTAAACGGTAAACGTTCTGTTTATATTAGTATTGCAAAAGCAGGAGATGCTTCTACGTGGGATGTGGTTCAGAAATTGAAAGCGGAACTTCCAAAAATTCAAAGCACACTTCCCGAAGATGTAAAATTGTCTTATGAATTTGATCAATCTGTGTATGTAATCAATTCCGTTAAAAGTTTAATTACCGAAGGAATTATCGGAGCCGTTTTAACCGGATTAATGGTTTTACTTTTCCTTGGAGACAAACGTGCTGCTTTGATTGTAATTTTAACGATTCCGATTTCGATTATTTCCGGTGTTTTGTTCTTGAAATTATTCGGACAAACCATCAACTTAATGTCTTTAAGCGGATTGGCACTGGCGATCGGAATTTTGGTGGATGAAAGTACTGTAACCATCGAAAATATCCATCAGCACCTCGATATGGGGAAACCCAAGGCACTCGCCATTTGGGATGCCTGTCAGGAAATTGCATTGCCTAAATTATTGATCTTACTTTGTATTCTGGCTGTATTTGCTCCGGCATTTACCATGGTCGGAATTCCGGGAGCTTTGTTTTTGCCATTGGCTTTAGCAATCGGATTCTCGATGGTCTTTTCTTTTTTACTTTCTCAAACTTTTGTGCCTGTAATGGCCAACTGGCTCATGAAAGGACATCCTGTACACGAACATGATCCAAGTATTACCGATGATGAAGCGGAGTTTAATGAATGCGGTCTGACACCTGAATCTGAGCGAGATTTGATTTCTCAGAAAAAGGTAATGGTTGAAAGAGACGACACCAATAGAGATGGTAAAATAAGCACCTTTGAACGTTTCAGAATCCGATTTATGAAAACGCTGGATCGTTTGCTTCCACATAAAAAAGCAACCAGTCTAATCTATCTTATCGGAATCACCGTACTCGCGCTAGTATTTTTAAATTTTATTGGAAAAGATGTTTTTCCTAAAGTAAATTCAAGTCAATTTCAGTTGAGAATGCGCGCCGCAGACGGAACCCGTATCGAACGCACCGAAGAAAAAGCCATATTAATTTTGAAAGAAATCAATAAAATGGTAGGTAAAGAACATGTCGGAATCAGCTCTGTATATGTGGGGCAACACCCTTCTCTATTCTCCATCAACCCGATTTATCTTTTTACTGCGGGTCCACACGAAGCTGTTTTTCAGGTGAGTTTGAAAGAATACCATGTCGATATGGATGAATTTAAAGACGATTTGAGAGCAAGAATCAAAAAAATCCTTCCCGATGTAAAATTGACTTTTGAACCCATTGAACTTACAGACAAAGTATTGAGCCAAGGTTCACCGACTCCAATCGAAATTCGAATTGCAGGAAAGGACAAAAAAAGAAATGAACTTTATGCCAGTCAAATTGTCGAAAAACTTCAAAAGATAGCTTATTTCAGAGATGTACAAATTGGGCAACCGATTCATTATCCTGCTTTGAATATTGATATTGACAGAACGCGTGCAGCAGAATTAGGAGTGGATATGAATGATATTTCGAGATCCCTTATTGCCTCAACCTCTTCTTCGAGATACACCGAAAAAAACACCTGGATAGATGAAAAAACAGGTTTATCGGTTGCGGTTCAGGTACAAGTTCCGCTTAGTCAAATGAAAAGTAAAACAGATATCGGAGAAATTCCGGTATTAAAAAACTCGCTTCGTCCTGTATTAAGCGATGTGGCCAAAATTACACCGGGCTTTGTAAATGGTGAAAATGACAATTTAGGGGCTATGCCATACATTACCGTTACAGCCAACATCCACCAAACCGATTTAGGTACGGCGACAAAAGATGTAGCTGCAACAATAAATTCATTGGGTGAATTACCGCGGGGATTATTCATTTCTCCCATTGGTTTAAGTACTGTATTAAGCGAAACATTAAGTAGTTTACAAGTTGGGTTATTGGTTGCCATCATGGTAATCTTCTTAATGTTGGCCGCTAATTTTCAATCGTTCAAAGTATCGTTGGTAATTTTAACAACTGTTCCGGCGGTAGTTTTGGGAGCTTTGTTAATGCTTACCCTTACTGGTTCAACCCTAAATTTACAATCGTATATGGGAATCATCATGTCGGTTGGAGTTTCGATTGCCAATGCGGTTTTATTGGTTACCAATGCCGAACAATTGCGCAAACGAAATGGCAATGCACTGGAATCTGCCCGTGAAGCAGCGGCCTTGCGTCTTCGTCCGATTATCATGACTTCTGTAGCGATGATTGCAGGAATGTTACCAATGGCAATTGGTCATGGCGAAGGTGGCGATCAGGTTTCTCCTCTGGGAAGAGCGGTTATCGGCGGGTTGTTATTCTCGACTTTTGCAGTATTGCTAATCTTACCGTTAATTTTTGCCTGGGCACAGGAACATACCACAACACAATCTGTTTCATTAGATCCGGAAGACGAAGAAAGCATCCATTATATCTCAACACTAAAACCAAAAAATGAAAAATAAAATCATACAATCGACCGCACTATTTTTTGCAGCCCTGTTTTTTCTAAACAGTTGTAACTCCAAAAAAGAAGAAACTGTTACCGCAGAAATCGAACCTAAAACAGCGACTTTTCTTTTAGCAAAAGAAAAACTAACCACCGAATTGCGCTTGCCAGCCGAATTAACCGGTTTTCAGCAAGTAGATTTGTATGCTAAAGTGAGTAGTTTTGTTAAAACGCTAAAAGTAGATATAGGATCAGAAGTTAAAAAAGGACAGCTATTGATTGTTCTGGAAGCTCCTGAAATCAGTTCACAACTGGCTGCAGCCGAATCGAGATTAAAATCGATGGAAGCGATCTATGCCACCAGCAAAAGCACCTACAACCGTTTGTACGAAACAAGCAAAGTAGAAGGAACAATTTCTAAAAACGATTTAGAAATGGCAAGCGGAAAGAAAAATTCGGATTATGCGCAATATCAGGCCGCAATTGCTGCTCATAAAGAAGTTTCAATAATGAGAGGTTATCTTGAAATCCGTGCTCCTTTTGATGGAATCGTTGCAGCAAGAAACGTGAACTTAGGAACATTTGTCGGTCCCGCAGGAAAAGGTTCTGATTTGCCTTTATTGACAATCCAGCAACAAGATAAATTGCGTTTGGCGGTTTCGATTCCGGAATTGTACACGGGGTATTTACACCAAGGTGACGAAATGAGTTTTAATGTAAAATCATTACCTGATACTTTCAAAGCCAAAATTCAGAGAATGTCAGGAGCTTTAGACTTAAAACTACGTTCCGAGCGTGTAGAAATGGATGTACACAACACAAAAGGAAATTTATTACCCGGAATGGTTGCCGAAGTTCTTTTGCCGCTTAATGCAAAAGACAGCACCTTTGTAGCACCAAAATCTGCCGTAGTAAATTCAGCCGAGGGTACATTTGTTATAAAAGTAGTCGATCATAAAGCAACAAGAATCAACGTCAAAAAAGGAAGAGAAATCGACGATAAAATTGAAATTTTCGGTGATTTGAATGCAAATGATAAACTGATCAAAATTGCCAGTGAAGAAATTAAAGAAGGTGATGTTGTGAATGAGTAATCTTCGTTTTACTATTTTTTCTTAATCGCTAAGCGCACAAGGTTTAACTATAGCATTACTACTTCTTTTTATCATTATACTTAATTTTTTTTGCACGCAGATTTAGCAGATTCCACAGATTTTTTATAGGAGGTAAATAAGATCAGCCTAATCTGCTAAATCTGCGTGCAAAAGAAAATCTTTGCGAGCCTTGCGTAAACCCTTGCACACTTTGCGGTTAAAAACACAAAGCACATATTTTATTTAAAGCTTAAACCAAAAAGCCCTTAAAAACTTCTGTTTTTGAGGGCTTTTTTATTCTGACAAACCCATAAAAAATTGAATTAATTCCAGTAGTATCAACACTAAAAAATACTCATTTAGGAGTATTTCGAACAATTAACAAATGAACTAACTTCGTTATGATTATCCAATACCAACAGTAAACTTATAATTTAACTCCTGTCAAAAAAACAAAAAATGATAAAAAAACTACTAAAATTAGTCGTATTATTTACAGCCACTTTATTGTTAATAGTATCCTGTTCCAAAAATGACGATGAAGAGACAACAACTCCGGAAACACCAACATCCACCGTTCCTGTACTAGAAGACAATGTAAAAATTATTGACCAGACCAAGCTTCAACTTGATGTAACGCCTACTAAGATTGACGAAGGAATCTATCAATTTACATTTACCGGTACAGCCCCCACTATTAAATCCGGAGATCTGATTGTAGGCGATCAGGGAGAAGGTTTTATACGAAACGTAACCGCATCAAAAGTAGATGGTAACATTATCACCTTACAAACCACTCAAGCCTCTATGGCGGATCTTTTTAAAGAAGGTGGCTTTAACTTTAGTTTAAATATGAACGATTTAACTGAAAAGAAAGCAGCTTCGGGGTTTTCTTATACCATTACTAATCGGTCGATCTATCAAGAAGGCCCTTTGAGTATTGTCTTGAATAAAGGACAAATCGATTTTGATCCCAATTGGTTTTTTGATTTTAAATTTAATAAAACCGGTATGACCTTTTTTGAGCTCAGCGCCAAAAACGCAAAGCTTAATGGTGAACTTACTGCAACTGTGACAGCCGCTCAAGCCACAACCTTAGTCAATAAATCATCTTCAATATTAACTAATCCAAAGGCTTTTACAAAAGAACACACTATATGGGTACCTGCTGTTTTATTAGGTGTAACGGTTCTTGTTCCCGTAAGAATTGTTGCAAAATTGGATTTAATACTGGATTATTCAGCAACTATTAATGCGGCTATTACACGTCAAACAACATTTACTTCGACAAACACGTTTAATTTAGGAATACAGTACGCCAACGGGCAGTGGAATGACATCAATAGCTTTTCAACTGTAAACAAATTTACATTATCTCAACGTACAGGAAATGCAAAAGCCACAATCAATCTTGCATTAACACCTAAAGTAAGTTTTAGACTTTATAATCAGGCGGGTCCCTATGCCTCTGTTAGTTTAATGGAACAATTATCAGGCGCAATAGCCTCACCTTCCTTAGATTGGGATTTTAAGGCTGATGTTTGGTTAAAAGCAACTGCAGGCGTGGAAATTGAAATTTTAGATTTCGATAAGCTAGACTACAATAAATCAATAGAAACAGAAAAATTATTCTATACAACTCCTTATAAAATTGAATCTGTATCAGGTAATAGCCAAGTTGGGGAAGCGGGGAAACAACTAAGTAACCCAATAAAGGTCAGAATCATTGACAATTTAGAAAAAATACAGTCCAACGTACCGGTTTATTTTAAAGTTGAAAGTGGTGGTGGTTCTGTTCAAACTTCCAGCATTATGACGGATGAAAATGGTTTCGCCCAAACCACATGGAAACTGGGAACATCCGGAGAGCAAGTCGTAACCGTTAGTGCAAAAAAAGGAGATGGAACAAATATTCTCGGAGTCCCTGTTACTTTTACAGCGTTATTTAAATCTCTTATTGGTACCTGGACCTTGATTTCAGCAACACCTGCTATTGGTACCTTCGTTCCGGATTATATACAATGTGTCGGTAACGGAGATATTGTAATGGAAGAAAATAGAATTAATAGCGGACAAATGATTGTTACAAAAGACGGAGGCCAAATAATATTTAATTCTACCCAAAAATACAATAATATTACCTACGACGATAAATGTAAAGTAACACAAGATTCGCCTGACACCTTTACTGAAGGAACAGATAACGCTGCTTTTACTTACGATGAAAAATCGTTTTTCATAAAAGATGTTGAATCCGGAACAATTGATACGTATTCTTATACTTTACTCTCAGCAAATAAAGTAAGTGTACTGGGCTGCGTGTTTGAAAGAAAGTAACGGTAATCTTTCAGGTTTCAAGTTTCAAGTTTCAAGTTTCAAAGTTTCAGGTTTCAAGTTTTAAGTTTCAGGTTTCAAGCTTAACTGCAAGGTTCGCAAAGATTTTCTTTTGCACGCAGATTTAGCAGATTAAGCTGATCTTATTTACCTTAAAAAAAATCTGTGCAATCTGTGCAATCT
Source organism: Flavobacterium sp. ABG (assembly GCF_001027725.1). NCBI lineage: Bacteria > Pseudomonadati > Bacteroidota > Flavobacteriia > Flavobacteriales > Flavobacteriaceae > Flavobacterium > Flavobacterium sp. ABG. The sequence goes on along the minus strand of NZ_LEKS01000011.1, from coordinate 57,884 downwards.
GCTGATAGCGAACTATCGAAGCAAATCTGCATGCAAAAAAAGGCATAAAATTAAAAAGGATTTGTAATGCTGTAGTTAAACTTTGTGTGCGGTTAAACACTCAAAGCATGCCTCATTTCCACCCTGAAACTTTAAACTTGAAACTTTAAACCTGAAACTCAAAACTTGAAACTCAAAACTTGAAACTTTAAAACCTGAAACAAAAAAACTCCTCCATAAAACCTAAAATTTCCTACTTTTGATTCAAAGAACTCAATTCACTTCTCATGCAGGAAATGATTACCTTAAAAACATTCGATCAGGCAGTTGAATTAGCGCAGCCAAGACGTGTCTTAAAATACGTTTTGATCTTTTGTACTGCTGGATCAGCAACAATTTCTGTAGACGAAAAGGAATTTATCCTAACCGAAAACTCCGTCCTGACCATTACTTCGGGGCAAATTCATTATTTCAAAAACAGCCAAAATACAAAAGGATATATTTTAGAATTCACCTATAATTTCTTTTGCAAAGACGACACCGACATGGAATTGATTTTCCACAATGGTTTGTTTTGCCATTTTGCAATGAATGAAATGATTCGCGTTGACAACAGTCCCGTAATCATCAAAGAATTAGAAGAAATCGGAAAAGAATTAATCGAAACTCCGTATCAATACCTTATTTCGGTTCATAGTCGGATTGAATTAATTCTAATCGAAATCAACCGTACCAAAATCAATCGTGGCGACGAAATCTATAAACCCGACGCTTTGTTTCTTCACTTTTTAGAAACTGTTCTAAAAAACTTCGACAAGAATCTTTCAGTTACCGAAATCGCCACTTTAATCGGGACAACAGAATCTAAACTAAACGAACTCTCCAAACTTCACACCAATAAAACGGCTCAAAACGTCATTTTCGGATTAATCATTTCTGAGGCTAAACGACTTTTTAATTATGAGAAGTTGTCGGTCAAAGAAGTTGCTTACGCTTTGGGATTTAATGACCCTTTTTATTTCTCTAATTTCTTCAAGAAACACACTAAAATCTCTCCTAAATCTTATAAAGAAAAGGTACTAAATTAATAGTACATGCTTTTTCGGGAATTCTCTATTCTTTACAATCCAAGACTGTTACATCTTTGTATCAGAATCACAGCTAAACTATTTCGCTTAATTTTTTTAACACATAGAGACATAGGTTTTTATTTTCAAAGACATATAAAAGATAAAACATTATTTCACAGAGCTATGTTTTTTTAAACTAGTAAAACGCCTGATATCGATATAGCAAAACTATGTCTCTATGTGTTAGAGAAAATTAAGCTCACAGTTTAGTTACAAATCAAATCATTAAAAAAACACAACTAAACTAGCACGCTTTATTTGAAAGTTATTTTTAACACATAGAGACATAGATTTTTTATTTTCAAAGACATATAAAAGTTTCAATAGCTATGTTTCTTTAAACTAGTGAAACGCCTGCTATTGATATAGCAAAACTATGTCTCTATGTGTTAAAAAAATGTTTAGTTACAAACCAAATCATTATGAAAAAATATCAGGATCATGCCATTTTCCTATTACGAATGACATTGGCAGCAGGATTTTCTTCTGCCGTTTTAAGTCGGTTGGGATTATTAGGAAAATATTCCTCCGGCTGGGGAAAGTTTTTAGCTTACGCCGAAGAAGTAAATTCTTTTGCACCAAAAAGCGCTATTCCAACAATCGCCGTTACCGCAACAACAGTCGAAGCGCTTTTGGCAGTTCTATTATTACTTGGCTACAAAACAAGATTAGCCGCAACCGGAGCCTCAATTCTGACTTTCCTATTTGCACTCGCAATGACCTACTCTTTTGGAATTAAAGACCCATTGGATTACTCCGTATTTGTATTCTCTATGGCCGCTCTTCTATTGTCAACCGTAGAACACTACCGATGGAGTTTAGATGAAATTTTAAACAATAAAACAAACTAAAAAACAATAAAAATGGAAAAACAAATCACAAGAACCAGCGAACTCAATTGGAAACCTTTAATCGAAGAAGGTGTAAACACAGCAGGAATTTCGGCAAAAATTTTATGTTTTGACCCGATTGCCAACAGACCAACAGCTTTTCTATTAAAATTCGAATCCGGTTCTTCCTACCCCAATCACGTTCATCCTGCGGGAGAAGAAATCTTTGTTCTCGAAGGCGAAATTCGTTCCGGAAAAGACGAATTAAAAACAGGTGATTATTTGTACATGCCGCCGGGAAGTACACATTCTGTATTTACTAAAACGGGCTGTACTTTGTTGTTTAAGGTTCCGGAGGAGGTTGTGATATTGAGGTAAGAACCTTTTTAAGCCTTCAAAAAGATAAACTTTTTGAGGGTTTTTTCTGTTTACAAAAAAGCTAATTACAAAAAAATCTTACTTTACGGTTTCTCGTAACCAAATTGATAAAATAATTTTTACATTTAACAAACTGAAATAACCCCAAATAAAAGATTTTAAATGACATTTTTCGCTAGTTTATGTTCTCTAATTGCAGCAATTGCATTGTTCTTTTCTGTATTCTTCCTATTTCACAACTCAAAGAAAAATCAAACGCAGAAAAAAAGCAAAACGATAATTATATCTTTACTGTTATTGAGTATTTGTTCCTTTTTCTTAGCAATTACATTAGATTTTACAAATGACTTATTGACTGAACCTCTTACTACGACAATAGATTATTCTAAAGTAGGCCCTTACGGCGACTTAATTGGTGGAATTTTAAACCCCCTTATTGCTTTTATTGGAATAATAGCTGCCTCTCTTGCTTTTTATGCTCAATATCAAGCCAATCATCAAGTACAAGAACAATTTAAAATTCAACAATTTGAAAGCCAATTTTATGAAATGTTGCGATTGCATAAAGACAACGTAAATGAAGTTTCTATTTCCGAAAAAAAAGTTCTTTACCAATCTTTCAGAAACAGTCAAGCAACACTAGTTGATATTAATGGGAGAAAAGCTTTCGAATACCATGTTAAGGAAATAGAACTATATTATAATGCTGCAAAAACTATCTTCAAAAAAGAAAATAATGAGTATTGGTTAAAAAAGGCCTATCACTTATATTTTTTCGGAATAAATAATGGCGGAACGAATAATTTCTACAGACCTTCCAATAGAAGACCTCCTAAAAACCCAACAGTAGAGCAACTGTTTTACAATGAAATCGCAAAAGCAAATATTAAATTTAATACAGAGAAAATCGAAGGACATGCCACTTATTTAGCACACTTGTATAGGCATCTTTTTCAAATAGTAAAATTCGTTGCTAGTCAGCAAGAGAGTTTTATTTCTTACGAAGAAAAAAGAAAATATTTAAGAATCTTAAGAGCACAATTATCTAATCCGGAACAAGTAATGTTATTCTACAACTGGAAATCCGGTTTTGGTTTTAAATGGGAACAATCCGAAAAAGATAAAAAAGATAATTCAAAACAAAATAGATTTTTTACTGATTATAGGATGATTCATAATGTATATCAAGATATTCTTATTCAAGATTTTAATCTTACTGAAATTTTTGATTTAAAAGGCGATTTTAGAAAAGAGGAAGGGAAAGACCGTGATCCCTTATTTGAGTTTGAAGATTGGGATAATGATTAGTTATTTTTCAATAAAACTATTGTAATTAAGCAACAATTCTTCGCTGACGCGAGCGCAATGTCATTAAGTTAAGAAAAATTTTCACGCAGATTCTGCAGATTTTGCGGATTTTTTTTATTGCATCCTGCTAAAATCTGCAGAATCTGCGTGAGACTTTTTTTAAAGCAATCCTTAACTTAATGACATTGGGTGCGAGCGTCCCGCTCGTGAACTCGCTCATGTATTAAGTACTAGAAAAAAGCAAAAATAACTTAAATTTGATGACGTATAGCACGAGCGGGACGCTCGCTCCAGCAAACAACTAAAAAAAATGATAACGTATACCGCAGTACAAAATGACTTATAAAAAAGAATATCAAAATATATTTTTACTTTCTATCATATCGTCCTGTATAATGCTATTCAGCTTCCTTGTCTCTATAATTACAGGCCCACAAACTGCACACTATATTAATATCTACGCTTTCTTAATTACTATTGGCTCACTATTAATTTTAATTAAAAATAAACTGTTCAGTTTTATGACTATCGCAAGTATTATTTTCAACTTATCACTGGGTATATTCATAGCAAGTTTAAAATATGGATATACGGGATGGCATTACAGTAACTTATTTACCATAGTCATTCCCAAGTGAGAAAACTTTTGTAATGATAATGTAATAATTACAAAGAATAAAAAAACCTCCATCTTTTCAAGATCGAGGTTTAAAAATTTTAAAATCAAACAAAGTCTATTCCTTATCCAAATAAGGATTTAAAACTTCGGCCAATTCATTTAACCAATAAAAGTTATCTTCTAAATCGGTTGCCCCTTCTTCCTTTATAACTACTAAAGCGAGTATATAATTTACCTGTCTTAATACCTTAGCCATGTCTTTTCGGTCTATGGTATTGTTAAAAAAATCGATTAGCCTTGTTTCAGCTTTTTTTGAAAGTGTGTTGGTACTCATAATGTGAAGATTTAAGAATAATAGCCCTCATACGTTAGCAGTCTTACGCTTCTTCACGGCGTCAAAGTCCTTTCGGAGCTTTACTACATAGCACAAGGGCAAATTTAATTTTGTTCTTAATGTGAAGATTTAAGAACTATAAAAATAAGAAAATACTCTCATTTAAAGGTTTGCAATAATATATTAGAAACCTACAATTACATAATTCTAAAGTCACATTAACTTCAAATCTATCATTTCACCAACTTAATTAAATAACTCCAACACCATCCGTACTCAATGTTCTTTTAAAATCAGAGGGGGATTTTCCAGTGCTTTTCATGATAAACTTATTAAAATGACTGCTGTCTATAAACCCCAAATCGTTACTGATTTCTGAAAAAGTTAAATTGCTCTTTTTCAATTTTTCCGTAATAACATTCAGTTTCGTCTGTTCGATATAATCTCTTAAACTGATATTCAAATGCTTTTTAAAATATTCTCCAATGTAGTTTAAAGAAACATTAAAGTGATTCGCCATTTCCTTCTTTTTGAGCAAATGCGGATTTGCAATATGAACACGAATATAATTTAAAATCGTATCAATTTTTAAGATCTCCGTAACTTTATAATCGAGCGTATCGTAATTGTTGACTGCATTTCGTTTAATTAGCTGAATCAGGGTCATCATTAAACACTTAATAACACTTTCGTTTTGATTTTTCTGGTGGGCAACTTCATCGAGAATTTTTAAGATAATCGATTCACAAAAAACCTTGTCATCATCCAGAAAGATTAGATTTCCGTTGGTCTGATTGTGTAAAAAGAATAATTGTTCGATGTCTTCACTTTCACTTTTATCGGAGAAAAAACCCGGAAGAAATCGCAGACAATGAAACTTTGTTGGTTTTGCCGTTTTAAAAGAATGATAATCCTTTGGCGTCAGCAAATAAATATCGTCTTTTTTATACGAATGTTTATTCGAATTTAAAATGTGAATCCCTTCCCCATATTCAATAAACAGTATTTCGAAAAAATTATGTCGGTGCATTTCTTTCTTCCAAGTCAGTTCCTCTACCGAATAGATTTCAAAATCATTGTATATAAAAAAAGTGTTATTCATAATCCTCAATTTTTACAAATATAACCTATATTATTACATCTGTAAATTTCTTTGAATCTGTTTACTTTGTTATTCTATAAATTAAAACAAAAACAAAATGAACTCAGCTACAATAAAAATTGGAATTTTAGGAATTGGTGGTATTGGCGGTTTTATAGGTGCTCCGCTGGCGAAAAAATACCAAAATACCAATGTGCAGATTATTTTTATTTGCAGAGGAGAAACCAAAAACAACATTCAAAACAAGGGTCTGATTTTCGAATCAAAAGATAAAACAGAAACGGTACATCCCTACTTGGCATCCGACAATCCAAGCGAAATAGGAACATTAGACGTGATACTTCTGAGCTGCAAATCGTATTCTATAAACGAAATGTTATCGACTTACAAAGACTGTATTACGACCGATACTCAAATAATTACTTTGCAAAATGTAGTCAACGCTGCAGAGATAATTGGAAGCATCTTACCTGATTCAAAACCAATTATTGAAGGTTGCATTTATGTGGCATCCAATGTAAAAAAACCGGGGCACATACAACATATTGGAGGCCCTGGTAAAATTTTCATCGGAGGCAGCGAAAATTCTAAATGGATAACCGATATACTATTAAACGGAAATCTGGATATCACACAGGTTGATACCATAAAAGAGATTTTGTGGAAAAAGTATCTTTTCGTGGCTCCCGTTGCTGCTATTACTTCAGCTTATAAAGTGTCTTTCGGAGCACTACTGGAAAACAAAGAATTAATGCATATCCTCGAAAATATGATGGTCGAGATTCAATCCCTTGCCGGCAAAAACAATATCGTTCTTACTCATGAAGATATTGAAACGGCTAAAAATTTATTAGACAAGTTCCCTTATCAGTCCAAATCATCATTTCAGCTTGATTTTGAGAATAATAACAAAACCGAGAAAGCCTTTTTGGTTGACTATGTTATTGATGAATGTTTTAAAAATGGTATTCAAACACCGTTTTATGGTGCTGTCAATGATAAGATAAAGAGTTTATACGGGGCGTAATTTGCTCATGCTCTTTATGTGAATTAACTGCAAGGCTTGCGTATAATTTTATAACATTACGACTCCATTTTAATTTAGTACCTATGTTTTTGCACGCAGATTTAGCAGATTAGGCTGATCTATTTACCATATATAAAAAAATCTGCGCAATCTGCTGAATCTGCGTGCAAGAAAAAATATTTTCGAGTCTTGTCTTTAATTTTTTAATCGTAAAGACAAGACTCACAAAGATTTATTATAGCATTACGACTCCATTTTAATTTAATATCTATTTTTTTGCACGCAGATTTAGCAGATTAGGCTGATCTATTTACCTCATATAAAAAAATCTGCGCAATCTGCTAAATCTGCGTGCAAGAAAAAATATTTGCGAGTCTTGTCTTTAAATACACAAACTATATCTAATAATAATCTATAACTCAACAGACAAAAGTTCTTTACCTAAAGTATGTAAAGCATTTTCAATTTTTAAACGTTGCTCCTCTCTTGGATTTCTGTGACCAGAAGCATAATGTTGTATTTGTTTTTGATTTATACCCGTTATACGTTCAAGTGCAGAATTTGTAAATATTCCTTTGTAATAACTTAATAAACTAACGATATCAAACTTATAAACCAATTCATATTCTTTTTCAAGAAACTCTAATTTATTATCAGCATTAAGTTCTTTAAGCGTTTCAATACAATCTAATACATCTTGTTTGCATTCGTGAACGGTATCTCCACCACCCACAATTGCTTTCTCATTTTCGGCATATCCCCAAAAGCCATCCTCGTTTCTTTCGATAATAATTTTCATCTCATCCATTTCCTTCTATTAATTAGTTACGCAATATTACAAATACAAAATCATAAAAGAAAGAAAAATCTTTCTTTTATGATTTTCAATCTGACCTCAAAAGAAGCGATACCTTATTCATTCATCTTATTAAATTAAACTTTCACAATCGTGCCCTTTCGACAAAGGAGGCTCCAATGAAAGCGAATAGACGCAAATCACACAAGAAGCTCACGTACAGTTTGTCATCCTGAGGAACGAAGGATCTCCGTTCGCTGAATCGATTGTGGTGAACTTTACTTTAAGGAGCTACTTCTGAAGATACTTCGTTCCTCAATATGACAAGATTGCGGAAAATTGAAACGGAGCAACCTGTGTGATTTCTCCTTCGTCGAAATGACATTAAGGCTTGTAAAATCAGTCTTTTACAAGGTATTTATAGTGCTATAAGAAAAAACAATCGCAGAAAATTATTTTCTTTTAAAAAATCGCCATACATTTGCCTAACAGTGTTAAGTAATTTAATACTCAATCAAAATGGCAAGTAAAGATCGAATTTTAAGACAAAAAGAAGAAACAAGAAGTAACATTCTTGAAGCTGCTTATGACATCGTTAAAGATGAAGGATGGCAAGGTCTTAGTATGCGAAAAATTGCCGACAAAATTGAATACACTGCTCCGATTATCTATGAATATTTCTCTAACAAAGATGCCATATTACGTGAACTAACGGGTAAAGGCTTTATAAAGTTAGGAAAAGAACTGGAAGTAGCTAAAGCACAATTTGAAAAGCCGGAAGACCAATTAGAAGCCATGTGGATGGCGTATTGGGATTTTGCTTTTACCGATACCGAAATGTATCAAGTGATGTTTGGTGTACAAATGAACTGTTGCTCGGAGCAATGTGATGCTGCTAAAACACCTTATCGATTATTTACTGATGTAATTGCTAAGGTTATGAAAAACAGTAACCCAACTCAGGAAGTTATTACACAAAAATATTATACTTTCTTTTCTGTCATTCACGGTTTGATTGCGATCAATATCATAACTAAAAGTGACGTAATGGAAACAATCAACAATCAGATTCTCAAAGACGCGATTGGTGGTATCATAAAATCAATACAATAAAAAAAATTTAATCGTTACTTAACAGTGATAAATGATTTAATAGAGTAATTTAGACTTTTTTTTCTATTTCACTTAACACTGATAAATAATTTAATAAAGTAATATAGAACCCTTTTTTACTATTTTACTTAACGGTGATAAATAATTTAATACCAATTATGAAATAGATTTGGAAGGCATAATTATATGGAATTTTGCGCCAATTCACTTAACAACGTTAGAAAATTTAATACCATTAAAAATGAACTCAAATACAACTATAAATAAATATTTTAAAAACGAGAATGTCCAACAAATTAAAACCAATATTAAAATGAAAAATGTAATTATAACCAGTTTTATCCTGGCACTAGTATTAACCAGTTGTGCAGATAAATCACAAGGACCAGCTGCTGCACCGGCACCACTATTACCGGTTTTGGCCATAACAAGCGAAAACACTACCACAGATGCTGAATATCCGGCTTCTATACAAGGAACTGTTGATGTTGAAATCCGTCCACAGGTTAGTGGAAATTTAGACCGTGTTTTGGTAGATGAAGGCGCTTATGTTTCTAAAGGGCAGTCTTTATTCAAAATAAACGAACGTCCGTTTCGTGAGCAATTAAACAATGCATTGGCAAATCTTCACGCTGCTGAAGCGGCTTTAATCAATGCGCAGTTAGAAGTCGATAAATTAACTCCTTTGGTACAAAACAAAGTTGTTTCTGATTATCAGTTAAAAACCGCTAAAGCTTCTCAAAAAATTGCTTCAGCCAATATCGAACAAGCAAAAGCAATGGTTGAATCTGCCAAAATTAATTTAGGCTATACCAACGTTACTGCTCCAGTAAGTGGTTATATCGGAAGATTACCTAAAAAACAAGGAAGTTTAGTTTCGGCAACCGATGTAGAGGCTTTGACAACACTTTCAGATGTGCATGAAGTTTTTGTTTACTTCTCTTTGGGTGAAACTGATTTCATCAACTTTAAAGCACAATATGCAGGAAACAGCATTGGAGACAAAATAAAAAAATTACCTCCGGTTTCTTTAATATTAGCAGACAACAACGCTTATCCCCAATCGGGAAAAATTGATATGGTTGACGGTCAGTTTGATAAAACTACAGGTGCCATTACGTTAAGAGCCACTTTTCCAAATGCCAACGGAACTTTACGTTCGGGAAATACAGGAAGAATTCGTTTAGGTCTTCAACATGACGATGCTATTCTGGTTCCTCAATCAGCGACAATCGAAATGCAGGATAAAGTCTTTGTTTTTACTGTGAACAAAGAAAACAAAGTAACCAAAATGCCTATTACTGTTATCGGTAAAAGTGGTACTAATTATCTAATCAAAGACGGTGTAAAATCCGGTGACCAAATTGTATTGAGTGGTATTGACAAACTACAGGAAGGTCAGGCCATTCAGCCTGAGAAATCAAATACAACAAAAGTTGCCCAAATAATTAACAAAAAATAATTTTTACGAAAATGTTCAAAATATTTATACAAAGACCCGTACTGGCAACCGTCATCTCCATACTGTTGGTGATTTTGGGAGTGCTCGGACTTACAAAATTGCCTTTACAACAGTTTCCTGATATTGCACCGCCATCAGTTTTGGTAACGGCAGTTTATCCGGGAGCCAATGCAGAAACGGTTCTGCGTTCTGTTGCTCCTTCCCTGGAAGAATCTATAAATGGTGTTGAGAATATGACTTATATGAGCTCAACTGCCAGTAATGATGGTACTTTGGCTATTACCGTGTTCTTTAAACTGGGTACAGATGCCGATCAGGCAGCGGTTAACGTTCAGAACAGAGTGGCTCAGGCGACAAGTCAGTTGCCTGCAGAAGTGGTTCAGCAAGGTGTAATCACCGCAAAACAACAGAACAGTTTTATCATGGCAATCGGTATGTACACCGATGATGAATCTAAATATGATCAGACCTTTGTTGCCAATTATGCACAAATCAATATTATTCCCGAAATCAAACGTATTCCGGGTGTAGGTTCTGCGAGTATTTTTGGAGGTGTAAAAGATTACTCGATGCGTGTTTGGTTAAATCCAACGCAAATGTCAACTTATAATGTGACGCCAAATGAAGTTATGGCAGCCATTCAAGACAAAAGTTTGGAAGCTGCTCCGGGTAAATTTGGAGAGAGAAGTAAAGAAGTTTTCGAATATGTAATTAAATACAAAGGAAAACTGACCAAACCGGAAGATTATCAAAATATTGCTATTCGTTCTAATGCTGACGGTTCAGTCCTTCGCTTGAAAGATGTGGCTAGAGTTGAACTTGGTGCATATTCGTACAACAGTTTGACCCGTTTAAACGGTAAAAAAGGAGTTGTAATTGGTATCATTCAGTTGGCCGGATCAAACTCCAACGATATTCAGGTGGCGATTAACGAATTGATGGTTAAAGCTTCTAAAGATTTCCCAACAGGAATAAAACACAATATTTTCTACAGTACAAAAGTATCTCTGGATCAATCTATTGCTCAGGTGGAACATACTTTAATTGAAGCTTTTATATTAGTATTTATTGTGGTATTTATTTTCCTTCAGGATTTTAGATCGACTTTAATTCCGGCCATTGCTGTTCCCGTGGCAATCTTAGGAACGTTCTTCTTCATGCAGTTGTTCGGATTCTCGATTAACCTTTTGACGCTTTTTGCTTTAATCTTAGCCATTGGTATTGTCGTCGATGATGCGATTGTGGTCGTCGAAGCCGTGCACGCCAAAATGGAACACAAACAACTGTCTCCAAAAGTAGCAACGCATGAAGCCATGCACGAAATTACGGGTGCTATTATCTCGATTACGCTGGTAATGGCTGCTGTATTCCTGCCGGTTGGTTTTATGGAAGGTTCAACAGGTGTTTTCTACCGTCAGTTTGCTTTCACTATGGCTATTGCTATTGTAATTTCGGCAGTAAACGCCTTGACTTTAAGTCCTGCTCTTGCTGCTTTATTCCTAAAAGATAATCATGGTGTACATGATGATGCAACTCCTTATGTGAAACAAGGATTTAAAGAAAAATTCTTTGCCGGATTTAATAACAGTTTCAACGCTTTGACCAACCGTTATGTTGGTGGATTAAAATTCTTAATTCGCAACAAATGGGTTAGCTTAGGAGGTTTGGTTCTAATTACATTCGCAACGATTGTAATGGTAAAAACGACGCCATCAGGGTTTATTCCAACAGAAGATCAAGGATTTATTGCTATTGCGGTTAATACGCCTTCGGGGACTTCTTTAGACGGAACTCAAAAAGTAATGACTCAAGCCGAAAATACGCTGAGAGGTATGGATCCTTTCCGTTTTGTAACCGCTATTTCAGGTTTCAACTTACTGACCAATTCTACAAGTCCGTCTTCTGCCGTTATTTTTGTATTGCTTAAACCAAATGAAGAACGTGGCAAAATCAAAAATATCGATGAAGTCATGAATGAGGTTCGTGGCAAACTAGGTTCGATATCAGGAGGAAGTTTCTTCGTATTCAGTTTTCCAACTGTACCGGGGTTTAGTAATGTTGAAGCATTAGATTTAGTATTACAGGATAAAACCGGAGGTAAATTGGATAAGTTTAGTGGAATCTCTCAAACATTCATTGGAGAATTAATGAAACGTCCCGAGATTGCTGTGGCCTTTACCAGTTTCAAAGCCGATTATCCACAATTACAATTGGATATTAATGATGAAAAAGCCGATCAGTTGGGTGTAAAAGTCAAAGACATACTACAAACCATGCAAGCCTATTTTGGTAGTGCACAGGCCTCTGACTTTAACCGATTTGGTAAATACTACCGAGTGGTAGTTCAGGCAGATATTGACGACAGAGCAGACCCGTCAGCTATTGACCGAGTATTTGTGAAAAACAAAAATGGCGAAATGGTTCCGATAAATACCTTGGTAAAACTAAGCCGTATTTATGGTTCAGAAACCGCTTCGAGATATAATTTGTTTAATTCCATTTCGATCAATGCGATTCCAAAACCGGGATTTAGTTCGGGAGACGCGATTAAAGCGATTGAAGAAGTTGCGGCTCAACAATTACCTGCAGGTTACAGTTATGAATTTTCGGGACAAACCCGTGAAGAAATTTCTTCCGGAGGACAATCGGCAACTATTTTCTTATTGTGTTTGATATTCATCTATTTCTTACTTGCTGCACAATATGAAAGTTACATTTTGCCTTTGGCCGTAATCTTATCAATCCCTGCAGGTATATTTGGCGTATTCGTAGCCATTGGTTTAACCGGAATTGAAAACAATATTTATGTACAAGTTGCTTTAGTAATGCTTATCGGATTACTTGCCAAAAATGCCATTCTTATTGTAGAGTTTGCGGTACAAAAAAGAAAATCAGGTCAGGCATTGGTCAAAGCCTCGATAGATGCTGCCAAATTACGTTTGCGTCCGATTATCATGACGTCACTGGCTTTCGTAGTAGGATTAATTCCGATGATGAGCGCCACAGGACCATCGGCACAAGGGAATCATTCGATTAGTATTGGTGCCGCAGGTGGAATGATTTCGGGAGTAATTCTCGGGTTACTTATCATCCCGGTTTTATTCATCGTATTCCAACATTTACAAGAAAAAGTTTCGGGAAAACCCGTAGCTGTAATTCATAACGACGAAAAATAAAAATGGAAAACTATATAACGACAATTCTAATGACGGTTATCGTCTTCGTTGCTTATCTCTCCTATAAAGTGTCCAAAGATCTTGACACCAGAGAAGATAAATGTCCTGAAATTTAATTACGATAAAGTAAAAATGAAAAAGTATATAACCAAAATCGTGCTGGTCGCCATTCTGATCACCACTATAATATCCTGTAAAGTTTCGAAGGATATTGAAACTCCAAAAGATGCCTTTCCTGAGAATTTCAGGAATGCATCGGTTTCAAAAGATACGACAAGTATTGCCGATTTGGAGTGGAAAAATTTCTTTACCGAACAAGATATCATTCAATTAATTGACAGTGCTGTAACCCGAAATAATGATTTACAAATCGCTGCCAAAAACATTGAAATCGCACAATACAGATTTACACAATCTAAATGGAATAACGTTCCTCAGGTCAATGCTTTTGCAAATGCAAGCATCAATCGTCCTTCTGAAAACAGTTTCAACGGGATGAATTTGAATCAAGCATTAGGAAAACAACATGTTGAAGATTATTCGGTAGGTGTTTCGCTGGCTTGGGAGGCTGATATTTGGGGAAAGATCAAAAACCAGAAAAAAGGTGCTTTTGCTAGTTATCTGCAATCTGAAGAAGTAAAAAAAGCATTGCAGACCACTATTGTAGCCAATGTTTCAAAAGGATATTACAATCTTTTGATGTTGGATGCCCAATTGGAAATCGCTAAACAAAATGTGAAATTAAATGACAGTACCACCAAAATCATCAAACTAAAATACGATGCTGGACAAGTTACTTCATTAGCCATTCAACAATCGGAAGCACAAAAATTAAGTGCGGCACAATTGGTTCCTTTATTAGAACAAAACATTGCCATTCAGGAAAATGCTTTGAGTGTTTTGACAGGTTCGTTTCCAAATGCGAAAAAAAGAAATCTTCTTTTGACTTCCATTGAGGTTAAGAATAATGCTGCTATTGGAGTTCCTTCTTCTTTAGTAAGCAGAAGACCGGATGTAAAAAGTGCCGAATTGGCCTTAAAAGTCGCAAATGCAAATGTCGGAATCACAAAAGCAGATTTATATCCTGCCTTAAGAATCACGGCTCAGGGTGGATTAAATTCATTCGAAACCAGCAGTTGGTTTAACATTCCGGCTTCTTTATTCGGAACGGCTCTTGGTGGTTTGACACAACCATTATTGAACAATAAAAAAGTAAAAACAGAATATAATATTGCCAAAGTTCAAAGAGAAAAAGCAGTTCTGAATTTCAGACAAACCGTTCTGGTAGCGGTAAGCGAAGTGGCGGATGCTATGGTAAAAATAGAAAAACTGCAACAACAGGAAACGTTTCTTCAGGAACGCGTAAAGACCTTGTTACAGGCTATCAAAAATTCGAATTTGTTATTTAAAAATGGAATGGCAGAATATCTGGAAGTTTTAACCGCTCAATCCAATTTATTGCAAAGCGAGTTAGAATTAGCAAACCTAAAAAGAGAACAATTATCTGCCAATACCGAGTTATATCGCGCATTGGGCGGAGGTTGGAGATAATACCCGTTTTTTAATTATTTATTTGAGTGACGCTGTGAGACTTCGGTTTTGCAGCGTTTTTTTTATTGGGTTATTTGCTGGGTTTTTCGCCACGAATTGCACGAATTAGCACGAATTTTTTAAGTTATTATCATTTGGTGTGTCAGTCTGAGCGAAGTCGGAGGGCTTTTGTGGTAAAAAGGGTCTTCGACTTCGCTCAGACTGACAATTGTGAGTGACATGTGTAATCTTATTTCTGAATCTTGAATTGCCTCAAAACCTTAATAATTATCATTTGGTGTCACCCTGAGCGAAGTCGAAGGCTTTTGTGGTAAAAAGGTCTTCGACTTCGCTCAGACTGACAATTGTGAGTGACATGTGTAATCTTATTTCTGTATTTTTGAATAGTCTAAAAAACCTCAGCAAAAAATGATCTTCGATAAAGAGAAATACCTCAACGATTTAAAACTAAACTTTCAAAGTTATGCTCCTATTTCTGAGGAATCCTGGGAATTACTTGAAAACCTAGTTGAATTTCAATCTGTAAAAAAAGGGGATATACTGCTGCATATCGGTCAGGTTGCTAAAGAACTTTACTTTATTTGCAAAGGCGCTTTACGAGCTTTCATTACCGATACGGCAGGAAATAGCTATAACAAGAATATTTTTCTTGATGGTTATTTTGCAGGTTCCAAAGCCTCATCCATACAACAGACAGCATCTGATTTTTCTATAGAGGCTTTAGAAGATTCTATTTTGATCTGTATCAATTATAAAAAATACAGAGAATTGATTTTCAGCAAGGAAGATCTAAAAAACTTCTACATTGCTTATCTGGAGAAAAATTGGGTGATCGAAAAAGAAAAAAGAGAAATTTCAATAGTGATGGACAATGCAACAGAAAGGTACCTGCAATTGCTTCATAAACATCCTGACATTTCGCAAAGAATTCCGCTACTGCATATCGCATCGCATTTGGGGATTACACCAACTCAATTAAGTCGTATCAGAAAAAATCTGGAAAAAGAGCTCTGAATCAACATATGTAAAGACTTTCGACAAATTCTAAACTTAACTTTGTAGTACAATCCCATTAATTACAACAGCAATGAAAAATAGCAATCTAATCGAAAAAAATATTGATAATCTTACCGGTTTATGGAAAACCGTTGGAGCTTCTTCCCTATCCTATCATAAAAACGAAAACTTAGAATATTCTAAAATTGAAAATTCCGATTGGCCCAATAAGTTGTGGCTTCGTGAAGATATTTCAGAAAATAATGCCCAGAAAGCCATTGAAACAATAAAAGCCAATTCGGATTTAGTTATTCCGTATTTTGATATCTACAACAGTAATTCGAATAAAATTCTGGAAGCCAAAGGTCTGGTTGTAAAATCCGAACAAGTGGCAATGGCTTTAAAATTAGATCAAAAATTCACACTGGAAAACAAACTGAATTATAAACGAATTACATCAGAGGAAGAGGCCGGAATCTGGGCAACTCTTTATCCAAGTGCTTTTGGATATGTGATTGGTAAAAAAATCCTCGTTCAGAATCATACGAAAGTACATTTTTATTTAGTTTCTCTCGATAAACAAGCCATTGGTACGCTGATGCTTTATCAAACCGAAAATTTCGCAGGTATTCACGGTGTGGGCGTCATCCCCGAGATGAGACGCAAAGGTTTTGCCGAAGAAATCATGAAATTTGCTCTTAATCTTTCGATAGATTTAAAAGCGGAATATGCTTTGCTGCAAGCCTCCGCCATGGGGAAAGATATCTATACCAGATTGGGGTTTGTGGACTTATTCGTGATCAAAAATTACATCTTGGGGTAAATTCCAAATTTTTTAAAATTCCAAATTCCAAACTTTTGGTCACTGGTTTCTTTGTTGTGTTTAGGGTGCTTGTTGTTCTTAGAAAATCCACATAAATTTCCATGAAAAATTTCGCACAAAGACGCTAAGTCGCAAAGTTTTTATACTCCTTAAAATTCTAAACTTTTTTGGGAGCTGCAAATCTTTTTTTCTATGTGGATTTTAATAAAAAGTTTGTTTTTGTTTTGTCAACCAAGTAAAAGCAATCCAAATAAATCAGCTAAATCTGCCAAATCTGCGTGAAAATTTCGCACAAAGACGCAAAGCCACAAAGTTTTTATACATCTCAAATTGACTAAATCCAACTGAGACCGAAAACTGAGACTGAAAACTGAGACTGAAAACTGAGACTGAGAACTGAGAACGAGACTAAAAACCAAAGGCAAACACAATTGTCCCAAATGACCCTAAAATAGTCATAAATACGTATTTAATAAAAAGAATAAGATTAGTAGATTTGTAACTCGTTAACCAATAACCATTTAAACAAATTTTTATGAAATCAACCAAAATTATTTTCTGGACTACTACTATCCTTATTTTTTTATTTGAAGGCGTTATGCCGGCATTAACTTCACAAAGTGAACTTGCAAAAGAAGGCATCAGACATTTGGGCTATCCTGAATACTTCGGAAATGCTTTAGTTGTTTTTAAAATTCTGGGCGTTTTGGCCTTAATCATCCCGCAGGTTCCGGCACGCATTAAAGAATGGGCCTATGCTGGTTTTGGTTTTGATTTTACATTTGCTTCTATCAGCCATTTTGCCGTTGACGGAATAGGTTTTCAGGCGTTTTTCCCGCTGATCGTTTTTGCGGTTCTAATCCTTTCTTATGTTTCGTATCATAAACTAGAGCGATTTAAAAGAATTGCACTATAAATCATTTTTTATGATTGAAGTTTTTAAAACAAATGTTCAGGAAGAAGACCAATCGACACTTATTATTGGAAAACTTCTTGAGCATTTTCCAAACAGCCTAATCAGCTTTGATTTGGAAGACTGCGATAAAATTCTGCGTATTCACAGTTCCTCCATTTCAAATAAAAAAATTATAGCAATTTTGAATTCACACGGGTATTGGTGTGAAGCCTTGTTGTAAATCAAAAAACGAAAAAAATAGTTTTAATTTTAATTTAAAGCATTAAAAATGAAAACAGCACTTCAAGAAAATATCGTTAACACCTTTAAAAAACTGAATGATTCGCTTTCTTCTTTTTCAGAAAGTGAATTGAATACGGTTCCTTTTGAAGGTAGCTGGACTGCAGCGCAAGTCATTAGACATCTTATTACAGGTTGTTCCGGTTATCCCGAAATGTTTGCCGGAAAAACGGAAAAAACAATCCGAAAACCGGATGAAAAAATAAAAGATATAGAAGCTCTTTTCTATGACTTTGACATCAGAATGGAAGCTCCTGAGTTCCTAATTCCCTCCAATAAAGAATATAATAAAAATTCCTTAACTTTAGCTCTGTTAAAAATAGAGGAAGAATTATTAACCGTTTCAGAAACGCATGATTTAACTTTAACTTATCTTGATTTTGAACTTCCGGGCTTCGGTAAATTCACTTTTTATGAATGGATTAATTTTGCTCTCATTCATATCACAAGACATCTTAGACAGTTAGACAGCATTTCTAAAATAGTACAAAAACAGTAAAACGACCGCTATTTTATTTTCAATTTAAAGCAACTTTAAAATATGAATTCAAAAATCGGAACTGTTTTTTTGTCAGGATTAATTGCCGGAACATTAGATATCCTTGCTGCAATTGTTATTTACGCTCTTATTTTACAAAAAACTACCCCACTAAAGATTCTACAATCCATTGCCAGTGGTGTTTTCAAAAAAGAAGCTTATACCGGTGGTCCTGAAATGGCATGGTATGGACTCGGTTTTCATTTCTTAATTGCGTTACTTTTTGCTTGGTTTTACTTTATCCTTTATCCCTACCTCCCACTCTTAAAAAAGAGCACTTTAGTTGCCGGCATTTTATACGGTATTTTAGTTTGGATTGTAATGAATCTGGTTGTTTTACCAATCGTCTTCCCGGTTCTACCTGCAAAAAGCCTGGACTTCCCGACCCTGTTGTCCGTCTTAATTCTGATATTCTGTATCGGACTTCCAATTGCCTGTATCACGAGGAAGTATTATGATCGGTAGTTTTCGGTCTTAGTCACAATTTGGCATTTCACAAAAAACATTTCACAATACACAAGAAGCGTCGCAAGTACTTACTACTGCGACGCTTCTTTTTTATACGATTAATAAATTATTGCTACACTTTTGTTCTTCCTGATATTAATGAAATAACAAATAACACTAAAAATATAAAGAATAAAACTTTTGCAATACTAGCTGCTCCGGCGGCAATTCCGCCAAAACCAAATATTCCCGCAATGATGGCAAGAATAATAAAAATGACTGTCCAACGTAACATAGGATTTGTTTTTAATTTATAAATTGAACTATAAGCTCTTAATTTCTTATTCAAATTTCTTACTAAAAAACAATGGCTCTTAACGCAATCCGTTTTTTTATTAG
This sequence comes from Flavobacterium sp. ABG, assembly GCF_001027725.1. Classification (NCBI taxonomy): domain Bacteria; kingdom Pseudomonadati; phylum Bacteroidota; class Flavobacteriia; order Flavobacteriales; family Flavobacteriaceae; genus Flavobacterium; species Flavobacterium sp. ABG. The sequence continues at coordinate 38,681 of NZ_LEKS01000011.1, read as the reverse complement.
CGCAATCAAATACAAAACCCAATAAATTTCAGAAAGAAAGCAGAAGTATCAGAATTTCACTTGATGCGTTATAAAATTCCAATGAAAATGTTTTTGAGTTAATTTTTTAGTGGATTGGATTACTCCTACCATTTTGTTCGTTCTAATTTTAGATAAAATAAATTTAGAAAATATGGAGTTAGCTACAAAACATGGTGTGGTTTTAGAAAAAACGGAGCGCCCTTTTGAAGAACTGGGTGTTTTAAATCCTGCCATTTATCAGGACGGAAATACAGTTCATATGTTTTACAGAGCCGCCAAGAAAGGCAATTTTTCAACGGTGGGGTATTGTCGCTTTGAAGGGCCTACCACTTTAGTAGAGCGAAATTCAGAGCCACTCTTTTCTCCTGAATATATTTATGAAATTCATGGTGTTGAAGATCCCCGAATCTCTAAAATTGATGATTTGTATTATCTTACTTATGTGACTTATGACGGGATAAATGCCTGTGGTGCTTTGGCCGTTTCTAAAGATTTAAAAAGCTTTAAGAAGAAAGGCATTATCACGCCACGATTTATACTGAATGAATTTACAAATCTTATCCGCAAGCATTTACAAAATCCCAGTGTGGCCAAAATACTTGCTTTTAATGTAGAAAGAAACTACCCATTAACAGAAACCATCAAGGACAATTTATATGTATGGGATAAAAACGTAGTATTATTTCCGAAAAAGATTAAAGGAAAATTTGTTGCATTACACCGTTTATTTCCATCCATTCAAATTTTCAGTTTTGAGGATAAAAAAGAACTGACTGAGGATTTCTGGAAACTATATATGAAAGATCTCCCGGATCATATCGTTATGGAGCCCCAATTTGATCACGAAACAAGTCATATTGGTCCCGGTGCTCCACCTATAGAAACACCTGACGGCTGGTTATTAATTTACCATGCCGCAGAACGCAGAGAAAAAGGATTGGTTTATCATGCCTGTGCCGCATTATTGGATCTGAATAATCCGAAGGTGGTGCTGTCAAGATTAAAAGTTCCGCTAATAACTCCATCGGAATATTACGAAAGACATGGGTATGTAAACTATGTTATTTTCCCGACCGGAACGGCTCTTTTTGATGAGCGGCTTTATATTTATTATGGTGCCGCCGATGATAAAATCGCAGTGGCCTCTGTGAACCTGAATGATTTGTTAAACGAACTAAAAAAGAATCCCTATGAAAGCACTATCGACTAAATCAAAAATAGTTTTTCTATCAACTTTTCCACCAACACAATGTGGAATAGCTACTTATACGCAGGATACAATCAAAGGAATTGCCGATGTTTATGGTAAATCAATACTTTGTGAAATTTGTGAATTGGTTGATAAACCAAAAATAAAACCAACTCAGGCATTTACTTTAAATACAAAAAACAGAAAAGAATACACGACCGTAGCTGAAGAAATGAATACTGACAAAAGCATTAAGCTGGTGCACATTCAACATGAATTTGGTTTATTCGGAGGGAATTATGGCGATCATTTGCTGGACTTTTTAAATGTTATCAAAAAACCGGTGACTTTTACTTTTCACAGCGTGATTCCAAATCCAAACGATGAATTGAGGACTTTTGTAAAATTACTTTTGAGGTATAGTCATTCGGTTTTTGTAATGACCAATCAGTCACAAGAAATCCTGGTTACTGATTATGGCATTTCAAAAGAACTCATTACTTGCGTCCCACACGGAACACATGTGGTCGTGTATGAAACTCCTTTTAGCGCAAAGAAAAAATTCGACATTCAGGACCGACTGGTTTTATCCACTTTTGGACTTTTGGGTGAAGGAAAAAATATCGAAACGGGTCTAAAGGCATTGCCTAAAATCATCAAAAATACACCAAATGTACTCTACCTCATTATCGGGAAAACGCACCCAAACAACATCATCAATGGCGTTGATGCTTATAGAAACCGACTGGAGCAAATGGTTGATGATTTACAACTGCGCGACAATGTCCGATTTGTAAACGAATACCTCGATACTCCTCATCTTTTAGAGTATTTAAAAGCCACTGACATTTATATGTTTACTTCCAAAGATCCTAATCAGGCGGTTAGCGGTACGTTTTCTTATGCGATGAGTTGTGCTTGTCCGCTGGTTGCATCAAAAATTCCGCATACTTTGGAGGTACTGACTTCTGATTCGGGTATTTTAGTTGATATCGGAGATGCGGATCAGTTTGCCGAAGCCGCAATTCAATTGCTTTCCGACGAAAAACGAAGAGAAGAAATGGGAATTAATGCCTTCCGGAAAACACGAGCTTCCTCTTGGGAAAACGTAGCCATAACACATATGAATACCTATAAAAAACTTATGGATAAAACCTATGAAATCAAATACAGCTATCCTGCAATAGAACTGGCACACATCAAAAAAATGACTACCGAGTTGGGAATTATTCAATTCAGTAAAATTTCTGTTCCTGATCCTTCCTCCGGTTATACTTTAGACGATAATGCACGCGCATTGATTGCGTTTTGTATGCACTATAAATTAACCGAAGACAAAGACGATTTGCCTTATATCTTAATTTACCTCGATTTTATAGAACGTTGCCAAAAACCCAAAGGCAACTTTATGAATTATATTGACGAAAACAACCGAGAACATCTTGAGCAAAATGCAGCTGCAAATCTCGAAGATTCAAATGCACGCGCAATCTGGGCACTGGGGACTGTTGTTTCTCATTCGGCAATTTTACCGGACTCCATTTCCAAAAAAGCATCCAAATGTTTGCTAAATGCTTTAAAATGGTCCGAAAATATTCAGTCACCGCGTTCGATTGGTTTTGCAACAAAAGGATTGTATTTATACCATAGCACGATTCCCAATTTATATGTAGCGGCAATCATCAATAAATTAAATGCAAAATTGCTTTCTAACTATGAAATTCATGCGTCTAAAAACTGGAAATGGTATGAAAATTATCTGACCTATGCCAACGGAATCCTTCCGGAATCCATGTTATATGCCTATCTGGTAACCAACAAACCAATCTATAAAAAAGTAGCATTGGAATCTCTTGATTTTCTGACTTCAAAAATGTTTCTGGATGACAACTTCCGTGTAATTTCAAACAAGGGCTGGTATCAGAAAAATACAGAACCGCATCCATACGGAGAACAACCGATTGATGTGTCCTATACCATTCAGACTTTAAATGCTTTTTACAATGCCACTAAATCCCCGGAATACAAACAACAAATGAAAACAGCCTTCAACTGGTTTTTGGGTAAAAATCATTTAAATCAAATTATGTACAACCCCGTTAGCGGAGGCGGCTACGATGGTTTAGAAAGAGAAAATGTCAATCTGAATCAAGGGGCTGAATCAACAATCTGTTATTTGACCGCAAGATTAATAATGGAAAACCTAAAGGCCACGGACAGTAAAGTAATTCCTTTACTAAAATCCAGAACCACTATGGCCATCCACTCCTAAATATATTTAACTACACTTTTAACTAAAGTAATTCTACAACCCATTATTGCTCTTAAAATCCCTTTTCTCAAAGGGATTTTTTGTTTTATACTCTTCAGGGCAACGTTACTTCGTTTGATTTTACCTCCCGATGTAAATTATATAAACTTCCTCAAAAGTTCTGTAATATTTTTCGCCTATTACCAAAGTAACTTTAATACGGTCAATAATACAAAAGCAACTTTAAAATAAGCCATTGTTTTTTTGACTTTATAAACAATAACTAAAAACAACCTATTTTGATTCTCACTTTAAAAAATACATTCGAAGAAGTAGGAAATGCAACCTTGTTTGCGGGCAAGTTCTTTAAGGAGCTTTTTATTCCACCTTATGAACTAAAAGAGCTCAGAAAACAATGTTATGTTATTGGTTATAAATCTTTACCACTTGTTGCCATTACGGGCTTTATTATGGGGTTGGTACTTACACTTCAATCCCGTCCGACCTTAGTGGAATTTGGAGCTGAATCCTGGTTACCGGGTATGGTGGCACTCTCGCTCATACGGGAAATTGCTCCTGTAATTACGGCTCTAATTTGTGCGGGAAAAATTTCATCGGGAATTGGTGCCGAACTAGGATCGATGAAAGTAACGGAACAAATTGATGCAATGGAAGTTTCGGCTATCAATCCTTATAATTATCTGGTGGTTACCCGCATTTTGGCTACAACTTTAATGGTGCCGATATTAGTCATTTTTGCAGATGCTGTCGGAATACTTGGTGGTTATATCGGGATCAACATTCACGATGATATTAATTTCAATCGCTACATCGCCCAAATTTTCGAATCGTTGAATTATTCCGATTTGATTCCGGCGACCATCAAAACATTTTTCTTTGGTTTTTTTATCGGAATGATTGGGTGCTACAAAGGTTTTAATGCTGCTAATGGAACCGAAAGTGTCGGGAAAGCAGCAAACTCGGCCGTTGTAACCGCTTCGTTGGCCATTTTTATTATCGATATGATTGCCGTACAATTAACTGATTTAATCTTTTAAAAATGATTGAAGAAAAAAAACATACTAAACCTAAAGTAAAAGAGAAAAATCAGACCCCGATAATCGAGATCAAAAACCTGTGTAAAACATTTGGTAAAGATAACGAGGTATTGAAAGGCGTCAATCTTACCGTAAACAAAGGAGAGGATTTGGTTATTTTAGGTCGATCAGGTTCCGGTAAATCGGTAACTATAAAATGCATCGTTGGTTTAATTGAACCCGATAAAGGCGAAATAAAAGTATTTGATGAAAATGTTTTGAACCTTAAAAAAAAGGAACTGAATGCAATCAGAGTCCGAATTGGTTTTTTGTTTCAGGGCGGAGCCTTGTACGATTCTATGTCGGTTAGGGAAAATCTGGCCTTTACCTTAAAAAAACACCAACGAGAATTAACTCCCGAAGAAGTAGAAAGTGAAGTTCTAGAAGCACTTGATAATGTAGGTCTGAGTGATGCGATAGATAAAATGCCCTCCGAATTATCCGGTGGTATGCAAAAGAGAATTGGTCTGGCGCGTACGCTAATTCTAAAACCTGAAATTATTCTGTACGATGAGCCAACAACAGGACTGGACACGATCACCTCAAGAGAAATAAGCGAATTGATACTTGATATTAAACACAAACGCAAAACAACATCTATCATTATTACACACGATATGGCTTGTGCAAAACTGACAGCAGACCGCATTATGGTACTAAAAGAGGGTGTGATACATGCCGAAGGCACTTACAAAGAACTGGAAAAAAGTGAAGATGAATGGGTAAGTTCTTTCTTTAAATAAAACTAAAAAATAGAAATCATGGCGAAGCAATCTGGATATACTTGGAAATTAGGAATGTTTGTAACAATAGGTTTGTTGCTGTTTATACTTGCCATTTATTTTATTGGGAAACAAAAAAACCTGTTTGGTGATACCTTCAGAATTACCTCCAATTTTAAAACCGTCAGTGGTTTGCAGGTTGGAAATAACGTACGCTTTTCAGGGATAAACATCGGAACAATCGAAGAAATCAGATTGATAAACGATTCCTCTGTTGTAGTGGGTATGGTTATTAAAGACGAAGTCCGCGAATTTATAAAGACAGATGCCCGTGCCAGTATTGGTTCTGACGGGTTAATGGGAGACAAAGTACTTACCATTTCTCCCGGTGTGCATTCACAAAAAATAATTCAGAACAATGGAAAAATCGCTTCAATTAATGGAATTGAAATGAACGATATTATGAAAAGCGTGAAAAAAAGTGTGGATAATGTCGGCGTTATTTCTGAAGAATTAGCCATTTTCAGCCACAGTATGAATAACGGAAACGGGGCATTAGCCCGATTAGTAAGGGATGATAAAATGGCCAACAGCGTTTCTAATACACTGTCTAATCTGGAAACCGGAACGAAAGGTTTTAGTGATAATATGGAAGCCGCCAAAAGTAACTTTCTGTTTAGAGGTTATTACAAGAAAAAAGAAAAGCAAAAAGAGAAAGAGCAAGAAGAGCTAAAAGAGAAAAAGGAAGAGCAACAGGACAAAGCCAATAAAGAAAAAGAAAACAAGGAAAAGGAACAAAAAGCAAAAGAGGAAAAAGCAAAAGAGGAAAAGCAAAAAGAAGTAGACGCTAAAAAAGCGGAGGCTGAAAAAAACAAAAAATAGTATTGAAATGAAAACTAAAAAACAAAATAGCACCAGTGCGTTCGAAAAATTTGCTTCGCACGTTTCAAAGGCAGCAGGAAGTACACCCGCTTTTATTGGCGCTTTTTCAATTGTTGTGGTTTGGGCGGTTTGCGGTCCTTTTTTCGATTATTCAGAAACCTGGCAATTGATTATCAATACCGGGACTACCATTATCACTTTCCTGATGGTTTTTTTAATTCAAAAAGCGCAAAACAAAGATTCGCTGGCTATTCAATTAAAATTAAACGAATTAGTCGCTTCAAACGAATATTCCAGTAATAGTTTGGTAGATATTGAAAGCATGACCGAAGAAGAGATGATTATAGTACAGAAATATTACCACAGACTTAGCGAATTGGCTAAAAAAGAGGAAAGTGTACGAACCTCCCACTCTATTGCAGAAGCACACGAACAACACCAACGAAAAGATAAAAATCGAACAAAAATACGTACCCAAAAAAGCCCGAAAAAATGAAGCTACGTTCTACAGAAACCTTTTGGCCCTTAAAACACGCAATGGAAGTAAGTTATCCATCCCTAAGTTCCGATTTAGAAACTGAAATTCTAATTATTGGCGGTGGAATTACCGGAGCTTTGATTGCTTACAAACTCCTAAACGAAGGGAAAAAAGTCGTAATGGCCGATCGCCGTGATATTTGCAACGGAAGCACGGCAGCAAGTACCGCATTATTGCAATATGAAATTGATGTGTCACTACACGAACTAATAAAAGTCAGAGGATTAGAATGCGCTATCGACAGCTATAGGAATGGGAAAAAAGCCATTTTTGATCTGCGGGCTATAGTCGATACAATAAAAAGTGACTGCCAGTTTGAATTCAAAAAAAGCATTTATTTCTGTTCTTTAAAAAAAGATCTTCCGTTTCTAAGAACAGAATTCAAATGCCGAAAAGAGAGTGGTTTCGATGTCAGTTGGCTCGAAAAATGGGACCTTGAGAAATTGGGATTAAATGCTCTGGCCGCCATAGAATCTAAAACCGCAGCGGTTATGGATCCCTATCAATTTGCTCAGGATTTAATCCGTTATTGCAAAAAAAAAGGAATGCAGGTTTTTGACCGCACGAACATTACGGCCATTCAAAATCAAAAAGGAAAACTTATTGCCCATACGGAAGCGAAATACAATATCGTGGCTGATCATGTTGTACACTGCAGCGGATATGAGAGCACCGAAACAATCACAGAAAAAGTGGTTGATCTAAAAAGTACTTATGTGATTGCCTCAGAAAGTCTTCCGGATTTACCCAAATATTTTAAAACCGCTATTTTTTGGGACACCTCCTCTCCCTATTTATACTTTCGAGCAACAAAGGACAACCGAATCATTATGGGCGGCGGAGACGAAGAATTTAAAGACCCGAAAAAACGAGACAAACTACTCCCTAAAAAAGAGCAATTTCTATTGAATAAATTTCAAAGAAAATTTCCAAAAATCGATTTCAAAATCGATTATTCCTGGGCAGGTACTTTTGGAGAAACCAAAGATGGCTTACCGTATTTCGGAAAACCAAATCCAAATAAAAATGAACACTATGTTTTAGGTTTCGGAGGAAACGGAATCACCTTTAGCGTCATCGGAATGAATTCGATTTTGCACTCGATCGAAGATAAAAAACATCCAGATTTAGAGTATTATAAGTTTCACAGATAGTTCTTTTTCTAAGCATCTCAGACTCTCAAAACTTAGTCACTCAAATCTAAGCGGTAATAGCCAAAGGATTCAGATTAATTTTATACTCTTTGGGACTGCAATTGAATTTTTGCTTAAAAATTTTAGAGAAGTAACTTCTGCTTGTAAATCCAATACAATAAACAACCTCAGAAATGTTTAAATCCGAGGTCCGAATTAAGATTTCCGCTTTTAAAACTCTTGTATGGGTAATAAAATCATTGACGGTACGATTGTGAATCATCTTAAATCCCTCTTGCAGTTTGTTTGGAGACAAGCCAGATTTTTTACTCAGCCATTTAATTGTAAAAGCTTCTTCCGGATTGGATTGTATCGTTTCTGAAAGTTCTTTTATTTCTTCCATTTCTCTTAAAGTCAAGCAGCTGAAATCTTTTGATGCAGTGGCTAAATCATCCGCGTGTTGCTGAATTTCTGTAGCCAGAATGATTCTTAAAATACCTTCTTTTAGTAAATGACGCACAATACCGGTTTGCGTGATCGAGCTCAATTGTTCTATTTTCTCTGCAATTCTCCTGTAAGACCCCAGATAAAAGAAATTCTCCTGACTATTATTCTCAAAAAAAGTTTCTTTTACTTTCGTGTTTAAAGAATTAGTCTGATCCATCGCACCGGACTGGTTTCCAACTGTAATTAAAGTAAATTTCGTTTTTATGCCCTTTTCAAAGAGCAAAACATTTTCTTCTTTTTCTCTTGCGGAGAGAATGGCGGTCTGAAACATTTCCAGTTTTTTTTCTTCTTCCAAAACACTAAACCGATGAGACAAATTACCTTCTGAGCAATACGCAAAATAAACCGGTGAAGCATTTAAATTTGCGATATTCATTCTCACCTCATCAGAAAAGGTCATATCAAACTGCATATAAGAAATCGCATCATTAAACGAAGCTCCGATAATGGAGCCTTGCGCCGAAGCATTATGAAATTCTAAAGTATATTCCTCTAAATCACAAGTAATTTTTCCGCCTAAATGCAAGGCTAATGTTTCAAATATATTCTTAATTTTATCTGTTTGTATGTTAATTATTTTCATTTGGGCAGGATTTAAAAATTCAACACTAAAAGGGTATAGATTACTCGGTAGAGCGAATTTGTTTTTAAGTACAAATTCTTTACAATCTATACTCCAAAGTTCGATTAAACAACACCGAAAAATGTTATACAATTTTTAGATTTTGTTTTATAATTACCTATTAATGACTATATTAACAACTATTTTACCAGTTTAATTTCAATAAAAAGCATGAAAAGTTTTTCCTTCCCTCCATTTAGTTCTGACCAGTCTAATGTATTGATTTTGGGCACGATGCCGGGATTAAAGTCTTTAGAACTCAATCAATATTACGGGCACAATCAGAACAATTTCTGGAAATTTTTGTTCCCAATTCTGAACGAAGATTTTTCAAATGACTACGAAACCAGAAAAGCGCTTTTGCAAAAAAACAATATTGCTATCTGGGATGTTTTACAATTCTGCGACAGAGTCGGAAGTTTAGACAGCGCCATAAAAAATGAAATTGCCAATGACTTCGAATCCTTCTTAAACGAACATCCAAACATCACAACGATTCTCTTTAACGGACAAAAAGCAGCGGCATTCTTTAAAAAATATGTTACGCTTGAAAAATCCTATCAGCTCATTACGCTCCCATCGTCGAGTCCGGCAAATGCGAGCCAATCGTTCGAATCAAAATTAACCGAGTGGAAAGTCATAAATTCACTCACAAACAATCGAACAGATATTTGAATTCTATAATATTATCTTGGTAAAGTATAATAATTTCGTCCGGCAATCTGATAATTTTACCAAAAGGTTTTTGAAGTATTTTAGTACTGGACTCCTTAGTAATGGCAAGTCACCTACTAAGGCTATAGTATAAGAAATGCCGATAGTTAGTTTATTTAAAAAGCTATTCTTTTATTAGGATAGCTTTTATACTTTTATGGTTTATTTTTTTAACCAAATAATTATGAAAATTCAAACATACCGTAATCATATACGGTTTTATACACCTCATCATTTTATATATTACCCAATTCTGATTGGGTTTTTAGCAGCTAGTATTTATTTTGCGTGTACTACAGAAGACAAGCTAATCTGGGCTTTTATAAGTATTGGGTTTGTATTTTTATTCTGGCTTGCTTATATGCTTCGCCAGCATTATGCTTTAACCTTGCAAAACAGAATTATACGATTAGAACTTCGCTATCGTTATTTTACACTTACAGGAAAAAGATTCGAGGAATTCGAATACAAACTAACCGACGATCAGGTTTTTGCGCTACGTTTTGCACCCGATAACGAGTTAATAACACTTGTAGCAAATACCCTTGAAAATAATCTGACAGGAGCTGCTATAAAAAAAGCAATCGTACACTGGCGAGCTGATTATAACAGGGTTTAAGAAAAAATCATATTAAAACAACAATGCCAATAGCAATAAAAAATGCAGTCTAAAAATTGCAATCTACTTATTGCTATTGGCATTTTTATTGTCTTCTATCTCTGAGCCTTTGCTACTTTGAACCCCTGAGTCTTTCCCCTTCACCAAAAACCATACAAAACTGATAAACAGATTATTGCACAAAATAATCAAAGTAATTAAAACAAATGAATGATTTTTTTTGTTAACTTTAATAGCTACAAACATCCAGGTAAAATCTAAAATTTAATCTTATGAAAAAATTATTTTACTTTTTGACCGCTTCATTATTAGGGTTGACATCTAATGCACAAACCGTTGCTGAAATAACTCCAACTGACACTTTAACTGTAATTCAGAACCAAAATAAAATCGAACAGGATACTTATTCTGAAGATTTACCTTGGCATGCCAGACGCTTTAAAGTTTCTGCGGGAAGTTTTTTTCCTGTAAATAATACTCAAATTCAGGTAGGTACTAATAACGGAAAAATCGGTACTACAATAGACCTCGAAGATGATTTAGGATTTACTAAATCAAGTGCTTCCTTTTTAGGGACATTTGATTGGCGTATTTCAAGAAGATCACGATTAGGATTTGAATACTTTTCGCTGGACAGAAGCTCCTCTAAAACCTTACAAAGAGAAATTAATTTTGGGGAGCATACTTACGATGTAAATGCTAGAGTAACGGCATTTTTTAACGTTCAGATTGCAAGAATCGCCTATGGCTACGCCTTTTTATCTAAACCAAAATACGAAGCCGGATTGTTAATTGGTGCGCATGTGCTTTTTGCGGATCTGGGTTTACGTGTAGATGCCAATCAGGCCGTCGCTGAAGTACATGATAATTTTAACTTCACTGCGCCATTACCGGATATTGGCTTATGGGGAGAATTTGTACTCGGAAAACGTTTTGGTCTGTATGCCAATGTAAATTATCTGGCCTTAAAAATTGATACTATAGACGGTCGAATCCTAAGCTACAATTTATCTCTTCTGTACAATGTGTATAAAAACTTTAGTCTTACAGCCGGATATACAGGTTTAAACTTTAAAGTCGAAGACATCGAAAAACACCTTAACGGTTCTCTGAAATGGGGGTATAATGGACCAACTCTTACGGCTGTTTATACCTTTGGACATCATGTTAAGCTCTATAAACACTAGAGTTTTAAATTCCAAAAGTTAAATTCCAAATTCCAAAAAAAAAATTAAACCCGACAGGTTTTTGAAACCTGTCGGGTTAATTTTTTTATTTTTTATTTATCTATTGGGGTGAATTTTATTGCGGTTCCTCCACCTGCTGCCAATTTTAGATTTAAGACTGTATTGTGGTTTACTTTTTGTTTGCTGATTGCAACGGGATACGGATTTGTTTTGTAATTTGCTCCCGCTCCATCCGCATATATCTCTGCTTCGTATTCTTTGTCATTATCTAAAAAAGAAAGTTTTACTTCGAGATTACGGGCTTTACTGTTCGTGATTGACCCTAAATACCAGTTTTTTTCACTCCAGTCTTTACGGACAATGGTCGTATATTCTCCAATCTTCGAATCCAAAACTTTGGTGTCTGACCAGGTACACGGAACTTCTTTTATAAATTGAAATGCTGGTTTGCCTTCGTAATTTTCGGGTAAATCGGAAGCCATTTGCAACGGACTAAAAATAATCACATACAATGCCAATTGATTTGCCAAAGTGGTTTGTACTCGGGCTCCCGAAGGCGTTTTATAATCAAAATTGAAGTTCCCAGGTGTATAATCAAACGGACCTGATAACATTCTCGTAAAAGGTAAAGTCGTTAAATGTTCCGGGGTGTTTCCGCCGTCAACCGACCATGCGTTGTATTCCTGCCCTCTTCCGCCTTCCTGCGACATAAAGTTCGGGTATGTGCGTTGGATTCCGGTTCCTTTCATCGGTTCGTGGTTGTCAATCATGATGTGGTATTTTGCAGCTGTTTCAATTACTTTTCGGTAATGACGCGCTCCATATTGACTATCATGCCATTCCTTTTTATCTAAAAACTTATTTACGTACCCTGTTTTCACCGAATTAACACCCATTTTTTGATACAATTTAAAAGCATCTTCCAACTGATTTTCGTAATTTTTGGTTGCTCCGGCTGTTTCATGATGTCCTATCAAACGAACATTTTTCATCGCGGCATATTTTGTAATTTCTTCCAGATTAAAATCCGGATAGGCTTTTACAAAACTAAAAGCAGAACCATCAGCTGTCCAATCGCCATCCCAGCCTTCGTTCCAGCCTTCTACTAAAACACCGTCAAAATTATTCTTTGCCGCAAAATCAATGTACTCTTTTGTATTCTTGGTTGTTGCCCCGTGTTTTGGACCTTGTCCCCAAGTGAATTTTTCCAGATGCATTCCCCACCAGATTCCAATATACTTAGACGGTGTAATCCACGATAAATCTTCAATTTTTGAAGGCTCGTTTAAATTCAGCATAATCGTCGAAGTGGCAACCTCTCCGGGAGTTTTACCCACAACAATTGTTCTCCATGGAGTTTTAAAAGGAGTTTCGGCATACACTTTTACACCATCGGCCCACGGCACTAAATCACTTTTGTATTGTTTGTCGGTTGTTTTTAATAAAGTCATTGAGGCAAAATCCGTTAAATTGGCTTCGTGAATGGCGACATACAATTTGTCTTTCGTTTCAAAAGTTGCAGGCGTATTGATCGTATCCGTTTTACTCATTAACGTTTTGCGATAGGTACTTTCGTAATAACTATTTTCACGGTGCACCGGAATCCACCAGACTTCATTATTGTCTTTAAAAGTAAACTGCGTCACTTCATTCAAGATTTTTACCTTTCCTAAATGAGGCTGTTTTGGAAATTCATAGCGGAATCCAAGGCCATCATCAAAAACCCTGAAAATAATATCTACAAGACGCTCTTCTCCTCCCGATTCTTTGAGGTGAACAATCATTTCATTATGTTGATCTCTTACTTTTTTGAATTCTCCCCAAGGCTGTTCCCAGGTCTGATCGGCTGTTTTTTCTTCGGTCGAAACCACTTCAAAATTTTCCGTCATTTTTGCAATTCCCTGAAATTCGAATCCCAATAAAGAAGGTTCAATAACCGATTTTCCATTAGAAGAGAAACTGTACTGCGGCTGACCCGAAGCGGTTAATTGAAAAACCAGTTCAGCGTTTTTCCCGGGAGAACTAATTGTATATGTTTTTTTAGTACTGCAGGCAAAAATAAGCATGGAGGCTAAAGTAATCAGGCAGTATCTATATCTTATGTTTTTCATTATTTAATTGTATTAATTACAATGCTTTTATTTAATTTCGTTAAGTACTTCTTTTGCTTTGGCAGATTGCATGGAAACAAAATAATTAAAGGCCTGATCTAGTTTATTCTGGGCATCGGCATTCCCTTTCTTTTGAATGCGCAAATTGTATAACTTACTAATCTCCGGAAATATATTTTCTGTGTTTTTAACGCCCGCAAATGTTTTTACCTTTTCGATATAGGTGTATCCAAATTCAACAGTTGGCTCGAACATTGTTCCTTCTCCAAAATCGTTCCATGTAATCAACTGTAAATAATCTAAATTGGCACTTTTAGCCATAGCCAGCGTTTCATCAAGTGTTGCTCCGTTATTGTGCGCAATATTCCAGCCAATTGCTGCTCCGCCACCGCCTTCGACATAAAAATCTTTAAAACCGGGATAGGCACTTCCTATTGCAACAGCGAGTTTTGGTTTTGTATTGGTATAAAAATTAGTCAAGTAAGAGCTGTTTTTATACACCCAGGCATATTCGCCGGACGCATTTACACCAGCTTCTACCGACTGATCCCAAAGTGTTATAAATGCAGGTTTCGTAGTCAAAGTATTAAAAACATTTGTCCATTCTGCAGGGGTTTGCAATACAATCGGACCGAAATTCAGCAATAGTGGTTTTCCGTTTATTTTAATATAATTGGCATCTTTAAAGTACTTATTCTGTACGTAAGCCAAATCGGTTTTGGCTGCGCTGGTTACCGAAATTGCTTTTCCGGCGTCAACGGCACTTTTGGTTACCCTGTCTTCATAAACAATGGCATATTCTAAGCCTACTTTGTTTAACATCGCAATAAGCTGTTCTGTATTTTCTTTTACCATCCTATAGTCATAAACATCATAGGTGCCGTACCAATCGATCAAAACACCATCAATTCCTGAATATTTCATCAACAATAAATGATTTTCAATTACATTTTTATCCCCCGAATGATACGGACCAATAAGTGGGTAATAGTAAGACGCAATCTCTCTATGACCGTCTGTTCCTATATTATTCGGATTTTTATTAGCCATCGTCCAGTGATATCCCCATTTTTTATCGGCACTGCTTTCATTGGTTTCGAACCAGGGCATATAATGCACATAAATCTTGGTGTTATTTGTTTTTTCAATCGCCACCGGAGCAAGTACTTCCGGTTCTGTCACTTTATCTGAACCTTTATCGTCACTACTGCAGCCAGAGGCGACGATAAGGTTTATGATACCCAAAAACAGTACTGTGATATATCTTTTCATACTTCGTTTATTATTTTATTTTTTTGCCATCGCTTACAAAAGCTTGCTTAATCTGTGGGAATCCTTTAAATCTGTGGCTAAAAATATTGGCAAAAGGTTTTTCTTTTTGCCACAGATTTAAAGGATTAAAAGGATTTTTTTTCAATCTTAAATTGCAATTCTAATCTGTGAAAATCTTTTTATTCTATTTAACTGCTTTTAAATCATTAACAAACAAATTGTTGTGTTCCGTTCATTTTAATTATTTTAATTTTTTTTTCACGCAGATTTAGCAGATTTAGATCATTGCTCTCTGCGAAAATCCGCTAAATCTGCCAAATCTGCGTGCCCTTTTTTTTTAAAACATTTCCTAATCTGAACAACATTCTACAAAAGTTAAAAACATGCCAGCCTTCCACGACTAACCAACATGAAAGACTGACATTCAACAACCTAGTTCACAGGATACCCCGGATTCTGCACCAGATTTTTATTTGTAGTTAACACACTGCTCGGAATTGGAAATATAGCTCTGGTTTTATCCGTAGCTCCTTTTTCCCACCATGGTAAGAAGAAGGTTCCGAAACGAATATTATCTGTTCTTCTTCTTCCTTCAAAAGTAAATTCCTTAAGCAATTCCTGATCTATAAATTTAAGGTCGATGATTGCTGGCATTTCTTCTCCGGCACGTCCTGTTATTTGTTGCAAGAATGGTTTTGCTAAATCCGGAGCACCTAAACGTACATGACATTCTGCTTGCATCATCAAAATTTCGGCATAGCGAATTAGTACCAAATCGTGATCACGTTCCCAGTTTTCTCCGGCTTTCATTTCGTATTTACCCAAGCGAACTCCTTCGTTTTCCTTGGCATCGGTCAGACTTGTTAAGTTCTCTGTGTAGGTTAGCGGCTCTCCGTTATCCATAATAATTACAGAACCCGTAGCCAAATTGATCTGATCTCCGGCAACCATGCATTTTTTTCTTTTATCGGTATCACCAAATTTTGAATAAAGACCTGGTTGTCCACACATCCCGTTAGCACTCCACGGATAATTTCCGGTTGGAGAAATTGCCAGTTTTTGTAAATAATGACAAGACATTGAGCTCATATAATTCCCAACTGTTCCTGCTTTTGAATCGTACGGAATGGCAAAAATAATCTCAGGAGAGGTTTGATTTTCTGTCGCAAAATTGGCAAAGAAATCCGGTGTTAAGGTATAACCCGTCACTTTCTGACACATCGTAAGACAATCCTGCCAACGCGCTGTTCCGATAAATGCTTCCGAATTAAGGTACAATCTTGCCAGAATAGCGTATGCCACATTTTTAGTCAATTTCGAGTACACCACATTTGAGTTCAAATGTGGTATGGCCTCCAACAATTCTTTCTCTACAAAATCGTAAACTTGTTTTCTTGTAGCATTAGAAGGCAAATCCAAATCTTCAAAATTGGTTACTATGGGCACATTCCCAAACAGATCCAAAAGATTGTAATAGTAATAGGCTCTTAGTGCTTTTAACTCTGCATAAATCGGTATTTTTGCCTGAGTGGTCAGAGAAGATTTGTCTATCTGATAGATGATTGCGTTGATTTTGGCAATTCCGGTATAGTTGTAACGCCAGGCCGAAAGAATCATTCTGTTGTCTGCTTTCCAGGTGTGTTTTTGTGCATCCTGATATTGCCCTCCATCGTACCAGTTTGTGCCTCTGGTTGGAATTGTAGCCTCATCAGAAACAACTTCATTCAAAAAGAAGACATATTCACAAGTCGGATAATTATTTGATATCCCATCTGCAAATCCTCTTAGCGAAGAATAAGCTCCTCCTACCAGCGCATCAATTTCTTTCGGCGTATTTCCAAAATTCCCATCTTCTACTTTATCATATAAATCTTCATTCAAATCTGTACATGACACCGTAAAAAACATGCTTAAAAGTATCGCTGCTGTTATTTTGATTTTCATTTTTACTATTTTATGGTTATCAATTCGCTTAGTTATTCAGCGTAAAATTTAGTCCAACAGAAATCGTTGTTGGTCGCGGATAATTATTGTATCGGTCTATACCGGGAGCCGCAAGTCCTGTTAAATCCATTACTCCGGTTTGGTTTATTCCGTCCTGAGCATTCAAACCAATTTCAGGATCCACCCCTTTATATTTCGTAAATACAGCAAGATTTTCTCCCATTAAATAAATTCTGAGTTTAGAACTTTTATATTTTAATGGTAAAGTATACCCAACAGCAACTGTCTGAAGTCTAAAGAAAGAAGCATCTTCTATCCAATAACTGGAGTATTTTGGAGCTGAAGTGATTCCGCTTGATAAGAAATCATCCGGAACATTAAAGGCCGGTAATCTGTTCGGATCATTCAGCATCATGTTTGTTGCGTTTAAAGCTTTTTGCCCAAACATTCCGTATCCTGAAATCCCCAAATCAAAATTTCCATAGGTAAAATTCATTCCGATTCCTAAAGTCAAATCGGGCTGTACATTTCCTAAATCTTTTTTATCGCCATCGACCAAAACATTGTCTGCTACTTTATCTCCTGCCGCATTGTAGTATAACATCTTTCCATCCGGATCAAGTCCTGCGCTTTGAAAACCCCAGAAAGTTCCAACCGGATATCCTTCGGCAATAATTTGTGAATACTGACCCGACATACCGGCTAGTCCGTGTAAAGATCCGCTGTAGATAACATCAGTTTTATAGGTTGGATTGGAAAGTTTTTCAATTTTTTGAATGTTGTGTCCAAGCGTTAAATTCGCATCCCAGGTAAATTTATCTCCTTTAATGATATTCGCATTCAAAGTAAGTTCAACCCCTTTGTTAGACATTTCACCTACGTTTGCCAGCATATTACCCACTAAATAAGGCGGTTGAGGCACTTCATAGGTATACAATAAATCTTTTGTGGTTTTAGAGTACCATTCAAATGATCCCGTAATTCTGTTGAAAAGACTAAAATCTACACCAATATTCAATTGTTGTGTGGACTCCCATTTCAAATCAGGATTAGGATTTTGCTTTGGAGAATACGCCAGACTCCATGTTTTAGTAACCGGATCGTAGTAACTGTCGTTTCCAACTCCTAAAATAGAAAGCGATTTGTATTCACCGATTCCATCCTGATTTCCTGTAACACCATAACCTATCCTCAATTTCAGGTTATCCAGCCAGCCTTTTGAAGCATCCATAAATTCTTCGCTTGAAATTTTCCATGCGGCAGAAGCTGACGGGAAAGTTCCCCATTTATTATTGTCCCCAAAACGGCTTGAACCGTCACGTCTTACAGTAGCTGTTAGCAAATATTTCCCGTCATAAGCGTAATTTGCACGGGCAAAAAACGAAACCAGATTTGATTTTCCTTTGTACGAATAAACATCCCCCAAACGATAATTGTAACCCGCTCCCAAGTTGTTGAAACTAAAAGCATCTGTTACAAAACCGCTTCTTTGCGCTCCGAAACCTTCATAAATATTCTCAAAATACGAATATCCCGCTAAGGCACCAATGGTATGTTTGTCTAAAGTTTTGTTGTAATTAACAAAAATCTCGCCTTGTGCATTGGTGTATTCTGCGTAAGTTTTTTGTGCATAACCGTCTTCTGTTCTCCCTTCCAGAACAGCATATGACGGTTTGTAGGTCCCTCCCTTTACTGCATTATGCTCCAACGAAATATTAGCTGATGCAGTAAAATCTCTAAGGAATTTAACTTCTGTTTTAAAATAGCCCAAAAGTCGGTGTCGCTCATTATCAACTGTTCTGTTGGTTAAAATTTCAACCGGATTTTCATAAATATTTCCACTCACAGAGGAAAAGTTTCCATTTGAATCATACACCGGAATCGTTGGATTTAAATTGTAAGCACGTTCAAAAATTCTGTAATCGATAGGATGCCATTTGTCGATATTAGCAAACAGCCCCATATCAAATTTCACCGCTTTATTGTCTCCGAGATATTGATAAGCGCTCACATTTCCACTGATTCTTTCCAGGCCTGATTTTTTAATAACGCCTTCATTATTCAAATAGGAAATGGAAGCTCTGAAACCGCTGTCTACTTTACCTGAATTAATACTCAAAGTATGAGATTGCGAAATAGCCGTTTGTTCAATTGCTTTCTGCCAATCGGTGTTTCCTCCGTAATCAACAGCATCCAAATTCCCGGTCTGACGTACATACCCGCGCCATTGATTGGCAGATAAAAGATCTAAATTATCCGTAACATAACCAATACTTGATAATCCGGTGTATACAACCGAAACGCCTTTGGTTCCGGATTTTGTCGTGATCATAATAACCCCATTGGCGCCTCTGGAACCATAAATAGCCGTTGCAGAAGCGTCTTTTAAAACGTCTATCGATTTGATATCTGAAGGTTGCACGACATTGATATCCACTCCCGCAATACCATCAACAACAATTAACGGACTGTTACTTGCCGTTAGCGAAGTTCCTCCACGCAAACGTATCGTCGAACCTGCAGCTGGATCACCCGAGGGACGAATAATATTCAATCCCGCTACTTTCCCTTGTAAAACCTGCTCCGTAGAAGAAAGAGTTCCTTTTACCAAATCATCTGCACCCACGGTCGAAATTGCTCCTGTTAAATCCGACTTTTTTACTTTTCCATATCCAACAGACACTACCTGAACTTCTGCCAAAGCATAACCGTCATTTTGAAGACGAACATCAAGATTAGCACTTGTTGCGGTAATAACAACTTTTTGTGTAGTCGATCCAATAAAAGATACTTCTATCGCACCTCCCACAGCTACCTGTAGTGTAAATTTCCCGTCAAAATCTGTTGTGGTTCCGTTTTTGGTTCCAACCTCAATAACAGAAGCTCCCGGCAATACACCTCCTGTATTGTCATAAACGGTACCTGATACCTGCTTTTTCCCCTGAGCAAAAATTCCCGCCGAAAGAAAAAGCATGAAAATCATCAATACCGCCGATTTAGTAGTCCACATTTGATGCAGGACTCCCTTTTTATTTTTACTATTCATTAGAATTGGTGTTTTAATTTGATAGTGAATTATTTGTCTAAAGTTTTAAGGGGAATCGAAGTATCTGAAATTGTTTTGTCTTTGTTATCCTTTACTAAGACATGAATTTCAGTTAAATTCGGAACTCCGTTTAACTCAGAAACTAAATTGACAAATCCTTTAATCTCTGCTGTTCCTCCCGAAAATTCACCAGAAATTATTTTACTGCCGGCCGTAATAGTGTACGTCAATTTGTTTACGCCCACTTCATTGTTTTTACGAGACATTCCCAGAAAATCCTTTTGACTGATTTGCGAAGGAAAAAATCTGAAAACCGGTGGTGGTGGTGGAACAAATTCGCCTGCATAAATAATCTGATCACCGGAATTCGTAGACCAATCTTTTGCTACCATTAGAAACGTAATGTTTTCCATGACAAAACCCGGTTCTGTATGATAATATTCCTGCGGTATCAAATCCATTCTGTAAAAACCATTTCCTAAATCTTTCAATTTTGTTTTTTCAGATACCTCCGGAAGCCAGGCTTGATACTCTTGTGAAACGGCCCAATTATTTAAACCGCTATGGAAATGTACACTCGGAACACCCGCAAAACCATCTTTTAAATTGGAATTAAATAAAATACTTACCGGTTTATCGATTGTCGGTTTTAAAGGATACGATCTGATTAGCTCATTAGCGGTATAAAATGAAGAGAAATCGGTGTAGGCAATGCTGGCAACATCACTTTGTTTTGATCCGTTTTTGTTTTTTATACGAAACCAGAATCCTGCACTTGCTGCAATTTCTTCCGGAGTTTTAGAAAAATAAACGGTCGGTGTTAAAGTGAAACTCCAAATTTTGTTTCCTTCATATTTCAGTTTTGCAAAATCAGATGAATTTTCAAAATTCCCTGCATCAGGTTCAGAAGGCGACCAAATCCACATATAAAGATCTTCCGTTTCTGTAAATGTGGTTCCTGAAAGATCAAAATACCACGTCACTTTTTCATCATACTTGTACACTACCGGAAATGATGACGTCGGTCCCACAGCACCTGCCGCTTCTTGCGCCTGAACAAAACCAGGAGCCAAGAACAGGGCAAGTAAAATTGTATATATAACTTTTTTCATATTCCTTTCTTAATTAATAGCATTCAATTTAAAGACATAAGACACAAAATCAACTCCACCCGAAGTACGCATTAACTGTAGTTGCATCTCCTTGTTTTTACCCGGAACCGAAGTCACACGGAGTTCATCTGTTTTTTGAGTTTTTTGAGCATCACTGTACAAAAGGATTCTGACTGCACTGGCATTCGTCTGCTGAAAATCGGAGCTTAATGCCCAATACCCTTTTGGAGCAAATAATGCGGGAACATCACCTGTAACCTCATAACTTGTAGGTCTGTTTTTTTCGTCTACGTTGAATTTGATTTTAAAATCCTCGTAATTAAAATAAGTACTCAAGTTTTCTTCACTTGGTTCGACTTTATTTGCCTTTGCAAATTCGTCAACCATTTTCAGGTTTGTTAATTCCCAATTGCCATTTACTTTTTCATAAATGGTAATCGGATCAACATGGCTTCCGTCTTCAATAGTATCACAGCCAATGGCTAGTAAACTTATCACGACAGCCAACCAATACATACTTTTACATTTCATAAATTTGTGGTTTGATTGTTAGTTTTTTTTATCCGAAAAGGACAGAGCGAAGCTAGAAGTTAAATAAATCTTAAAAAAAATATCTGAGAAAAATCAAGATGAAAATTGAGTTAAAAACAACACAACTAATTAAAAACTAAACACTTACAAAAATTGTAATTTTATAAAAATCAAGACTTTGTTTAGATTAAAAACGGCATCTAAATGACAATATGAAAATTAAAGTCTATAATTTTTTCACTATACCTATATATAATTGCTTTTTATTGTATAATTGTAAATTATTAGACTAGTTTTAACATTTACAAGCTGTTTTTAAATGTGTTACGTCTAAATTTGTTAACTTTTGAAGAATTACTGCACCTAAATGCTCCAACTTATTTAAAAGTAAAACTGAATTAACACCACCAACCCAAAAAACTAATTTTACCCTAAATCAAAACATGACCATGCAAAGAATACTAATTCTATATTTTTTCATTGCAGGTTTTTCTCTCACTGCGAAAGAGACCAATCCCGTCCTCGAAGAATTAGATAAAGTCCTTCTAAAAAAAGAAGTATACCTCAAAAAGAAATATCAAAAAATTGGGGTATTAAAAAAGAATATATCCAAATTCACATTGAATCAAAACAATGAGGGGCTTTATAACGGTTATATGGCGTTGTTTGATGCATACAAATCTTTTAAATATGATTCTGCTTATTATTATTTAGAAGAAGCCAAGATTAAAGCCATTGTTTTAAAAAATCCAAAATACCTCGCTAAAAGCCGTGTTAAGGAAGGTTTCGTATTACTTTCTTCCGGTTTATTCAAAGAAGCAATTGATACGCTAAATGTTATTGATGACAAAAAACTGGATCTCAAAGACAAAATTGAATATTACAATATAAAAGCCCGTGCTTACTACGACCTATCGGATTACAACCACGATCAGCGTTATAGCATTCATTATACACAGCAGGGAAATCATTTTTTAAGAAAGGCTCTAGAACTCACCGCAACCAATACCAACGAGTACTGGAGCGCAGAAAGTCTAAAACGATTAAAACAACAAGATTGGCGTGGTGCTGAATTTGCCTTTAGTTATTGGATCAATAATTATGATCTGCCACCTGATTATTATGGAATTGCTACTTCAAGTCTTGGTTATATTTATTCAGAAAGAGGGTATACAAAAAAAGCTGTTCAATATCTCGCACTTGCTGCCATTGCCGATGTTAAAAATGCGACAAAGGAAACCGTGGCACTCCGTAATTTAGCCAACGAACTCTTTAAAATGGGTTATCTGGACAAAGCAAACGAGTACATTAACATTGCCATGGATGATGCTACTTTTTACAATGCCAGACATCGCAAAATTGAGATTTCAATGATCCTCCCCATAATTGAAAAAGCACAACTCAATAATGTCAAAGAAAAAAATGATAAACTGGAAAGAATCATTATCCTTCTAACGATACTTACTGTGATTATCATTTTATTTTCGATTATTATTTTCAAACAATTAAAAGAAAGAAATAAGGCGAGAAAAATAATGGCTGACTCCTATAGTAAATTGCAGGAAATGAATATCAGCCTGAGTGAAGCCAATGCGATTAAAGAGGAATATATCACTTATTTTATTAAAGCAACCTCAGCTTTCATCAATAAAATAGACCATATCCAGAAAAGCACACTTCATAAAATCATTACCAAAAAAACAGATGAAGTCATCGCGAGTTTAAAGCGTTATAATGTAAAGGAAGAGCGCGAGAATTTATTCCACCAGTTTGATGAAATCTTCCTGAAATTGTTCCCCACTTTTGTAACCGATTTTAATCATTTATTTCCAAATGATCATAAATCGATTGTAAAAAAAGGAGAGCTTCTGAATACCGAACTCCGAATTTTTGCTTTATACCGACTGGGAATTCAGGACAGCAGTCAGATGGCAGAATTCCTGGAGCTTTCTGTAGCTACAATCTACACGTACAAAACCAGAATCAAAAGTAAATCAGACTTCAAGGATACTTTTGAAGAGAAAATTATGGCGATTAAGACTATCTGAGTTACTGAGGTTCTGAGGTTCTGAGATTCTGAGATTCTGAGTTTTCAGGAGCAAAGTTGCAGAGGTTTGAGCCTACTATCTTGTCATTTCGGTACTAGAAATCACGACAGAAATTCTGCATAAAAAAACGCCAATCTTTGTTGATTTGCGAGTGTGATTTCTCGACTTCGCTCGAAATGAACAAATAGGGAGACGATTGATAATTAATTCGTGGAAACGAAAACTAAACGCGAATAAATGCCACAGATTATACCGATTCGCACAGATTAAAAAATCATTTAATCTGTGGCAAAAAAAAAGCCACGAATTCGCACAAATTAATTCGCATAGATTCATGAAATTCGTGGCGACAAAAAACTATTCCGAAGTTTCTAACTGAAGAACAACATTCTGATAACGCTTGCTAAGTGAGAATAATTGCTCAGCAAAAATCATTATTGCTAAAGGAATAAAGAAAAAAGAAGTTAAGTTTTTCTCATATAAAAAATAGACCGCAACCATATAGATCCTGGCATACTCGAGATAATAAATCCACTTTCTTTGTTCTAATAAAGCACCGCAATTCACTAACGTAATCAATATAAAGAACAACACAAAAACCTTATCGAAGGCGCTTAAGAACTCAAAATAATACGTAAAAGCAGTCAGAATCAAAGTTGAAACTCCTAATTGAATGTACAGATAATTCTTAAACCGAAGTCGCTGATTGGGATTGGCTTTGTCCTGCAGAAACCGTTTTTCTAAGATTGGACGTATGTCTTGATCCATATGAGCCGGACTTCCGAACACAGCTTTCCACTTTTCTTTGAATCCTTTTGAACGTTTCCATAATTCGTAAATTTCAAAATAGTAGTGAAAATGCTGCCACAAAAAACTATAGCTTTTGAGTGGATGTGTTAATCCGTATTTTGGTTTCTCTTCTTCGGTTTGGAAAGTGCCGAAAAGATGGTCCCAAAAGGTGAACATATCTCCGTAGTTTTTATCTAAATATTTCTCATCAGAGGCATGATGAACCCCATGTACGGAAGGTGTCACAAAAATATACTCTAGCCATTTTATCTTTCCAATAAGCTGTGTATGGGTGAAAAACGAATAGGCACCATGAACAATTAACATCGTAATGACCATTTTAGGACGAAAACCTATAAAAGGAAGCACACACCAAAATCCGGTTCTGATAATGGCCTGAAAAGTTGTAATTCTCGCCGCTGCAGTAAAATTAAACTCTTCGCTGTGATGATGCACAATGTGCGCCGCCCAGAAAAAATTGACTTCATGTCCTAATCGATGGTACCAATACCATACAAAATCGGTTGCGAGAATTAAACCGAACCAAACCAAAATAGTTGACGGGATATCAAAAATGCGATAGTGATCGTAGATATAATCGTATAATTGGTAAAAACTTGCCGCAATAAATAAATTGATTAATCTTTCGGCTATACCAATACTAATATTCGAAACTGAGCTTTCATAATTGAAAATTTCCGGTCTTTTTTTTCGCTGCACTATTTTATATTCAATAAATAAAAAAAGGAAAAAGGCAGGCATTGCGAAGGCAAGAAAATTAATATGTTCCATTTTAAAAATTACTTTACTGCATTTATAAATAATTCAAAAAGAAAATATTTTCACCAATCCATGCAACATCCAGCTACAGAATGGCATCGATTGATGAAAATGATCTTACGCTGATTTTAGAGCGAATTTTTAATTTTGTTTATATTTCAAAGCATCCAACGCAACTTCTTTAACCGACTGCGTTACGGCTACTTTTTGCAAGGCAAGAATATAAGCCGCAATACGTGGCGTAACGTTGTGTTTCTTTGCTGTTCTGAAAACAGTATCAAAACTCTTCTCTAATATTACCTCCAGACGGGTATTAATCTGATGCATTCTCCATGATTCTGAAAGTGAATTCTGAAGCCATTCAAAATACGAAACGGTAACCCCACCGGCGTTGGCCAGAATATCCGGAACAACCAAAACATTATTGTCATGCAAAATTTTATCCGCATCGGAAGAAACCGGGCCATTTGCGCCCTCTACTATAATTTTAGCACGAATGTCGTTGGCATTTTTTTGTGTTATCACGTCTTCTTTTGCCGCCGGAATCAAGACATCAACATCCAAAAGCAACAACTCTTCGTGTTGAATCACAACTGAATTCGGATACCCTTTTATGCTTTTATTGTTTAAATTATAATACAAAATAAGCTCGGGAATATTGATCCCATCCGGATTGTAAAAAGCTTCTGAAACATCACTAACCGCTACTATTTTCAATCCTTTTTCGAATAAAAACAAAGCCGAATGCAAACCCACATTTCCAAAACCCTGAATTGCTGCACTTGCTCTTGCGGGTCTTATTTTTAACGTCTGAAGTGCCAGTAAACTAATGATACTAACGCCTCGTCCGGTTGCTTCTACTCTACCCAATGAACCTCCGGAATGCAAATGTTTTCCAGTAACTACAGCATGAGTTGTTTTGCCGTGTACCAGCGAAAATTCATCCATCAGCCAGCCCATTTCGTCCGGACCGGTTCCCATGTCGGGTGCGGGAACGTCTTTTTCAGGTCCAAAAATATCGGATAGGGCTTTGGTATAAGCTCTGGTTATTTTCTCTAATTCTGTTTTAGAATGTTTTCTCGGATCACAAATGATTCCGCCTTTAGCACCTCCAAACGGAATTCCCGTTACAGCAGATTTCCAGGTCATCCAAGCTGCCAATGCCTTTACTTCATCAAGGTTTACAGCGGTATCATAACGTATTCCTCCTTTTGACGGACCTAAGGCTGTATTGTGAATTACACGATAACCTTCAAAATTTTGGACTTCTCCATTGTCTAAAACTATAGAAAAGTTTACAACAATCTGCTTTTCCGGACGTTGCAATTTTTGTCTGATCGATTCTTCTAAATTAAGAATATCGGCCGCAATATTAAATCGATCAATCATAGATTGAAAGGGATTCTGTTTAATTATTTCTGTGCTCATAGCTATTTATCTTTTTATTTGGGTTATGCTTTCCTGCTTTAAGTGTTCAAAGTCAGAAAGTGATTTCTTTTACTACTCTGTTTAGTTAAGATTGCAACTGCTGCATGGAATTTTTATCAGACAGCACTGCATCATTGTATTTCTGTTTCGATTCGGTCTCATATTTTATTTTTTAATAATTCTAAAAAAAAGCCTTTCATGGTGCGTGAAAGGCTAAAAAAAAAAAATAACAAGTAGATCTTCTATTAACGCCATATCATAACACAATTCATCATGCAACACATCATTAAGCTGCACATAAACTGACTATTATTTGGACTAGAGTTTTTCATTGTTATTGCAAATTTATAAATTACTTCTTATATTCTATAGAATTAGTAGAATTAATTTCAAATAAAATGAAAAATAGTACAAAAACCATTGTAAATAAAGCGATTACAATATTAGAAAAACAACTAAAATTGCGACATAACAATCAAAATGATGGCAATTAATGCTAAAATGATCCCCACAAAGTTGATTTTCGATAATTTTTCTTTGAAAAAAAGTAAACCAATAAGGCTTCCCAGGATTATAACGCCCATATTCATTCCGGCAAAAACGGTAGAAGGATTGTCTGAAAAAGCTTGATGTGCTTTCAAGTAAAACAAAATATTTCCGAAATTAAAAAGACCAACCAATGCTCCAAAAAGAATGTTTTTAGATTCCAATTTTCCTCTTTTTACGACTACTTCATAACCAACAATACTCAGAGCAACAACCAATGCAATAACAAAAACAACAAATAAAGAAGTCGTATAAGGTAAAGTTGTGTATAATGCTATTTGCTTAAAAAGAATATCGATAACACCAAAACCAAGTAAAACAACAGCAGGATAAATCCATTTGTTCTCCGTATTTTCAGCTTGCTTTTTTAAGATTAGCAAAAGTGCCAAAAAGCCTATTATAAGTCCTACAACTTTATAGGTATTAAATTCTTCCTTAAAAATAAACCAAGCAGCAAGAATCGGAATAAACAGTGATAATCGTTGTGCAGTATCCGTTTTTACAATTCCCATATGTCGGATTGAAGCCACCAGGAAAAGAAAAATTACCGGCAACAGAACTCCAATTAAAAAGTAAATTCCCCAAGGTGCAGCTGAATTTACCGCACTTAGATCGGGACTAAATGTAAAATAACAAAGTGATAACGCAAATACATAATTAAAAGCTACAATCTGAGTTGGATTGGCCGCATATTTTCGTGTGATTTTAAAAATAACACCAACAATTACACTGCAAAATATACTTAGAATAAGGAATAACATACTATTTGATTTTGCAGACAAAAATAACGTTAATCCTTATTATAACTTCCAAAAAAGAATATTAATCGCTCTTTAGCCAACCCGTAATACTCATCCGCGTATTCTGAGTTACCAAAACTTCATGTATCAATTCATCACTTTTAAAGAAAACAGTTTTACCTTGTGTCGGCGCAATTTTCTGATTATTGTTTACTTGATGAATTAACAATTCTCCACCATCAGCTTCCTGCCAATTGCCGTTCAGATAACAAATCATTGAATACTTTCGGCTCGGATTATTTTTAAACTGATCTAAGTGTTTGAGATAAAAATCTCCTTTTTCGTATAAAGCATAATGAAATTCGTAACCGGTAATTCCTGCATAACAACTTTCATTTAAATAAAGTATAAAAGCGTCAATCTTGGCGAAAAATTCATTTTCAAAAACATTATTATGTTTTTTATCCAGCCAGTAAATCGAATCACTTCTTATGGCATCATCATATGCTGGTCTCTCATGATTTCCAATTCCGGCAGCTAACAACATTTTATTTTGATTTAAATCGAGTAAATTTTGTTTTAACTGATTTGCTAATACAGGACTCAAAAAATCTTCCGCTATTCCAACATTATTCTCAATATACGAAGCAATTAAATCTTCAAAACTATCTTCCATTTTATTTTTAGGAAAGACTGCAATTACAGCCAACGGAACAAGGTAGATGATTTTAAACTAGTAAAGCCTTTATTTTCAAAATAAAAAAACCGATGGCCTTTAAATAGCGATCGGTTTTTTTACAAAATCAACAGGTTTTGAAATCTTTCAGGTTTGTTATTATTTTTAAAATTAAATTTTTCTGATATGACTTATGTATTAAACCCGACAGGTTTTAAAAACCTGTCGGGTTTGTTTTTTAATTATTTAAAATTTACTAATATAACTTCCGTATATATCTTTAAACTGGTGTCCTTTTGCGAAGCGATCTTTACTTAGTTTTCGATATTCTACCAATCCCCATAAAACAAATTCTTTCACAAAATACCTGTCTTTTTTATCCAATTGCGGATGGTATTTTTTTACCAGAGTCTCTAAAGGAATTACTTCATCTAATATCCCTTGATAGTCTGCATCTGAACAATCGTCTAACAGTTCAAATCCGCTCTCTGCAAAAAACCAATCAATAATATCGGAATACGGAGTTTTTTCATCCGGTTTTTCGAGTTTTTCAATCTTAGGAAAAAGTTGCGAAAACAAAGTACGAACGGCTAATCCTATCAGATTTTGAGCGACAGCGGCAGCTCCCTCCTGCTCTCCTTCGTAAACCAACTCTACTTTTCCGGTAATAGATGGAATCACTCCAATAAAATCTGACAAACGCAAGGTCGTTTTATCAACTCCTGCAATCAAAGCACGACGTTCTGCGGTACTGATCAAATTCTCAAATGCTGTTATACTCATTCTGGCACTTACACCACTTTTATTGTCAATGTATTCGCTATCACGTGCTTCAAAACTTATTTGTTCCAGAATGTCTTTTGCCAGACTTGGTACATAGACAATTTCACTTTGATTTTCGTCTAATTTGGCTTCTTGCTCAGTAATTGTTCTGGCAATTTCTACCGTTTCCGGATAATGCGTTAAAATTTGAGAACCTATTCTGTCTTTAAGTGGTGTAACAATACTTCCTCTATTGGTATAATCTTCCGGATTTGCAGTAAAAACAAACTGCATATCTAGCGGCATTCTCAACTTAAAACCTCTAATCTGAATATCACCTTCCTGTAAAATATTAAACAAAGCCACCTGAATCCTGGCTTGTAAATCAGGCAATTCGTTAATTACAAAAATACAACGATTTGCTCTCGGAATCATTCCAAAATGGATCACGCGGTCGTCTGCATAAGATAACTTTAAATTGGCCGCTTTTATCGGATCAACATCACCTATTAAATCAGCAACAGTAACATCCGGAGTGGCCAGTTTTTCAAAAAAGCGATCGCTTCTGTGCAACCACGAAATTGGCGTGTCTTCTCCTTTCTCCAAAATAAGATCTTTTGCGAAACGGGAAATCGGATTTAAAGGATCATCATTTATTTCAGAACCGGAGACAAACGGAATATATTCGTCTAACAATTCGATCATTTTACGCGCTAATCTGGTTTTAGCCTGACCACGAAGGCCTAATAAATTAATATTATGACGGGACAAAATAGCGCGTTCCAACTCTGGAATTACGGTATTTTCAAAACCATGAACCCCTTCAAAAACAGGTTGTCCTGATTTAATTTTTTCTCTAAGATTTTCTCTCAATTCGTCTTTGATCGATTTGGTTTTATATCCTGATGTTTGTAATTGACCTAATGTATTTATGTTTTCTATTTTCATATTATTTATTTAAAAATTTGGTGGAGACGCACAGCAGTGCGTCTCTACGTGCGTCTTTAATGCTGTTTGTGGAGACGCACTGCTGTGCGTCTCTACGTGCGTCTCTACCTTACCCGTTTTTTTCTATTGGTTTCATAATCTTCAAAAATCATTTCCCCCAGACCTTTTAATCCGGTATAAAATGCTTTACCCTGATTGGCTTCCGTGAAATGATTCACAAAACGTTGCAAATAAGGATCATTTGCAATCATAAAGGTCGTAATCGGGATATGTAATTTTCTGGCTTGTTGTGCTTGCGTATAACATTTGTCTACGATATATTCGTCCAAACCGTTACTGTTCATATAATAGGAACCATCACGCTCACGGACACAACTCGGTTTTCCGTCGGTAATCATGAAAATTTGTTTGTTGGTATTTCGTTTTCTACGCAAAATATCCATCGCCAATTGCAAACCGGCAACAGTATTGGTATGGTAGGGACCAACTTGCAAATACGGTAAATCTTTGATTGGAATCGTCCAGGCATCATTTCCAAAAACCAAAATATCGAGAGTATCCTTCGGGTATCGTGTTGTGATTAATTCGGCTAATGCCATGGCTACTTTTTTTGCCGGTGTAATACGGTCTTCCCCATACAAAATCATACTGTGACTGATATCAATCATCAGAACGGTACTCATTTGTGCTTTGTATTGGGTTTCTTCGACCACCAAATCATTTTCGGTAAGCATAAAACTTTCCACGCCATTATTGATTTGAGCATTTCTTAAACTTTCTGTCAAAGAAATACGTTCCAGGCCGTCTCCAAAACTAAATTCACGGAATTCGCCTGTATGTTCATCACCGTTACCGGCATATTTGGTTTTATGATTTCCGTTACCGGAACGCTTCAAATTACCGAAAATCTGATCCAAAGCTTGTTGCCTGATGGCTCGTTCTGTTTTTGCTGTTATTCCAAAACCAGAAGTACCGTCTTCTTTGGCTTCGTCTTTTATATAACCTTTCTTTTTCAGATCTTCAATAAAATCATCGATAGTGTAGTGCTCATCGGTGAGTTTGTATTCCTTATCCAATTCGCGAAGCCAGTCTATAGCTTCATCAAAATCTCCTGAGGTATGAGTGATAAGCTCCTTGAAAATCCCGAAAAGCTTTTCAAACGGAGACTGAAACGGCGCTTCATATGTCTTAAAGTAAAAACCTTTTTTAAATTCGTTTTTCATAATTCTAAAATTACGGTTTTTTAGAATTATGAAAAACGAAACGCTTATTAATTTTTAGTTAAAAAAAATGCCGGAAATAGTCCGAAATTAGCTCTGAAATAGTATATTATTCAAACTTTCCGTCGAAATAAAACCAGCTATTATTTTCGAATTTAAAAGTAGAAAATTCGTAATGCGTTTGGGGTTTACGCTCGCTGTCTAAAAAATAAGCTTTAAATTCGACTGTTGTCTCGGCAAAACTTATAATTTCTAATTTTTGCCATTTATTAGCGGTCGCCCACTTCAGTATTTCGGCTTTTGAATAATACGGTCTTTCCGAAACATAAGTTGTTTCTAATAGATAATCGGCATTATGAGTTGCGTAGGCCGAATATCTGGAACGCATTAGAGCCAGTGCGGTTGGTGCTTGCTGATTCTTGTCAAGATATACCCCACAACAATCGTCAAACGACAAACCAGTATCACAGAAGCATTTTTTACTCTCCATCAACCTGCTCTTCTCCATTGATTTTCACATGCAGTTGATTTAATAAAACCTGGTACCTGCTAATTTCTCTTAATTCTTCATCTTCTTCTGCAAAATCAAGCAATTCGTCAAGAGTTTCGCTTACTTCCAGTAATTTATTATTGGCTTCCTTCTCTTGTTTGGCAGCTATTAAATCAATTATCTCTTGTACACTTGTTTTTAAATCTTCGAATTTTGTATTCATCTTTTTATGTTGTTTTATTTTTTTGCCACGAATTTCACGAATTATCACGAATTACTTTTTGAAAATAGTCGCCATCAAAATTCAGTCAATTATTAAATATCTCCCACTATTGAATATAAGATTAGTGACAATTCGTGAAATTCGTGGCAAACGTACTATTCCTAAGTAGCCTTATCTTCGTTGAACTTTTTTATAATTTCTTTTAACTTTTCTTTACGCGCAATTTCAGCCTGTTTCACTTTGTTTTGGGCTTTGTGCAATTTGTCATTGTGCTTTTTGATATTCCTTTCGTTGTTGCGTCCCATTATATTTCTCTTTTAATTTCTTCTAATGTTTTTTCAGTAAAAATCAATTCTGTGATTATCTTCTCTCTCAAAACGTCTATATCTTCTTCAAAATGTTTGGCCCAGGAAGTCAATTGCTGCAGATTTCTAATTTGTTTGATCCGTTTTGTGGTTTCAAAACTAGTTCTTAAAATTGCTTTTTTATCATACTCCGGATTGTTTTTATGCTGATAATTGACCGTATTCTGATCAAAATCGGCCTGAATATAATACAATTTTTCTATTGCATTGTCAGGATGAAATTCGCTCCAGGCCGCAAAACCTATTTTTGTTTTTGACACTGTTTCCGGCTCCATTGCTACCAATCGCCATTTGCTGTTAGCCAATCTTCCCCAATGATTCGAAATCCTGTACATTCCGTTTTCGGTATAATAATAGGTACTACCGGCTTTACTTTCGAACTGAATTTTTAAACCTGTAATCGCATCCGGTAAAACTTCCTGAAAGACACAAAATGTATTTTTAAAAGAATTAGGATGGGGTCTAAAGTTTTTTTGCATATGCAAATATACTCAGATTGTCCTGAACTCCCTAAACCAAACGATATATTGATTAACTTTGCAACTTCAATTTAAAAACAAAGAAAGTTATGTCTAAAGACTCACACGATAAAATGATGCAAAAAGGAGTTTATACCGGCGTTATAGAAAAAGATGAAAACAACAATTATTTTTGTGGAGCATATCTTTTAGATTACAAAATTGCCCACACTAATTTTACTGTTGGTGATATGATTACGATCAAATCGATTATCGAAAATCCAAGCGATATTAGCTACGATAAGTATCCAAAAAAATCTAAAAACTTCGATAAGGCGAATAACAAGCCGGAGAATAAGTAAAAAGAGTTTTCAGTCGCAGTTTTCAGTCGCAGTCGCTCCTTGCACGCCAACTGTCTTTGCGACTGAGACTGAAAACTGAGACTGAGACTGAGACTAAAAACTGGGACTACGACTGCAAACCAAGTCCCGGAACTTTAAAAATTCTGAATATTTTTTCCTTGAAATCTAAAAAGTTAAAAAAAAGTGTACCTTTGCAAAAAAATTGTCGTTTTGAAGTATTAAATATTCATTTCAAACTAATAGACAAGAAGTTACCTTTTATTTATGAAAAAAATAGTTGAATACCGTAAGTTATTAAATGTAGACAAAACTGCAGAATTAAAAGATCTTAAAACAATTTATCGTAATGCGATGAAAGAATCTCATCCTGATAAATTTCAAGGTGATGACGCTGGTTTGAAAGCTGCAGAAGAGAAAAGTAAAGCGATCATTGAAGCTTATCACTTTTTGGTAAGTATTAATCCTGAAACGATTAAAACTAATTTACCTGAATACACTGAAACAATTTCGACTTGTTCTATTACAGATTATAAATTTGTTGAAGGACGTTTAATTATCGATTTCTCTAACGGAAGTGTTTACGAATACATCAGTGTTCCTAAAGCTACTTATGTAAAAATGGTAAACGCAGATTCTCCTGGACGATTTGCAAAAAGACACATTTTGAACTCTTTTACCTGGAGAAAGAAAACAAATCAAGAATAGATTTACACACAAACTATCTATATAAGCATTCTGGCAACAGGATGCTTTTTTTATGTTTTTAAAATAAAAAATTGCGCTATTTACTTTGAAATAATAATAGCATTATAAGTTTCAGGTTCTTTTTTACAAACAAACAGCCTGACAACATGATAATTAACCCTAAAAAAACTATAACAAAATTTTAGGCGACAAAATTCTTTATATTTTATATTTTTAGATACTTTTGTTGCACAAATCAATTAACTAATTAATTTTTTATAATGAAAAAAATACTTTTTTTACTAACTGCTTCTGTAGCGATAATTTCATGCAGCAAAGTTAAAGACGGAGAATACCTAATTACAGGAACCGCAAAAGGAATTGAAAACGGAAAAACGATCATCCTACAAGGTCAGGACCCAGCAACAAAAATGACTGTCGCTCTTGACACTGTAAAAGTTGAAAACGGAAAATTCGAAATCAAAGGAAAAGTAACTGAACCGGCTTTTCATACTTTAATCCTTCAAGGAGCTAACAATCCAATCCCTTTTATCTTAGAAACAGGAGAAATTCTTGTTGCAGTTGATAAAGACAGCATTCACAAATCTAAAGTGTCAGGTACTTACAATAATGATGAGTATACTACATTTAATGCTGAACTTACTAAAACTCAAAAAAGATTAGCTGATTTTCAGAAAAACAACACTCAGAAAATGCAAGCAGCTCAACAAGCTCAAGATACAGCAACTATCAACGGTTTGATGAAACAATACATGACTATTCAAACAGAAGTACAAGCAGATTCTAAAAAGAAATATGTTGCTTATGCTGAAGGTCACCCAAAATCTTACATCTCTGCTTTGATCATTCAAGGTATGTTAGGAGATCCATCAACTGATATCAAAAAAGCTGAAGCTTTATACAACTCTTTAGATGAGTCTTTAAAAAACACGATTCCTGGTAAAGAAATCAAAACAAAAATAGGTCAAGCAAAAATGCCTGCAGTTGGTGCTACAGCTCCTGCCGTTGGTAACGCTAAATGAAGATCTGATTTTTCTGCGCCTAATCCGGAAGGAAAAGTTATTTCGCTTAAACAAAGTTTAGGAAAAGTAACCATTGTAGACTTTTGGGCATCTTGGTGTGGGCCATGCAGAAAAGAAAATCCTAATGTTGTAGCTATTTACAAAGAACTACATTCAAAAGGATTAAATATTGTTGGTGTTTCTTTAGACAAAGAAGCCGGTGCATGGAAAGAAGCAATCGCAAAAGATGGCCTTACATGGACACAGGTTTCTAACTTAAAATACTGGGAAGAGCCAATCGCGAAACAATACAATGTGGAATCGATTCCAGCTACTTTTATACTTGATGCAACCGGTAAAGTAGTTGCTCAAGACTTAAGAGGTCCTGAATTAAGAGCAAAAATCTTAGAACTTTTGGCTAAATAATAGCCGTCGGAATACCTTAAAAAAATCTCCCTTAGTGGAGATTTTTTTGTTATGTGAGGGGTTTTCTTGGGGGTTTTGTTTCAGGTTGAAAGTTTCACGTTTCAGGTTTCAAGTTGCAGGTTGCAGGTTGCAGGTTTCAAGTTAAACTGGGAGCGTCTTCTCTCAATTTACTTTGACTTGTTAACCGTAAAAGCTACAAATTTTATCCAAACGGTGTTGTTTTTAGCTCTTAGAGATACAAACTCTTTTTCTGTAGATTTCCACTAAGACTGTTCATTTTTGTTTCTTAGCGCGCGACTTAAGCACTATTGTTCTCAAAGTACCTTAGTCTTTAATCGTAATCCTCTACTAGAATTTAAATATTGTGCGTTGTTGTCGAAAATCTTTATCATAAGAAGAATAACTAACCTCTCAGAAGCGAAAACACATAGTTTTGGCTAAAGCCTCTCTATATCCCTTTTTTTATCTCCAGCTAAAGCTGGAGGCTATTAAACAAAACCTTGCCGCTTTGTCTCTTTATCTCTTTATCTCTTTATCTCTTTATCTCTTTATCTCTTTATCTCTTTATCTCTTTATCTCTTTATCTCTTTATCTCTTTATCTCTTTATCTCTTTATCTCTTTATCTCTTTATCTCTTTATCTCTTTATCTCTTTGTCTCTTTGCCTTTTTATTACTTTCACACTTTTCATCGGAAAAAACAACTACTCAAACTAAAAAAGACACATCTTAAGAGCAAAAACTCTAGGGCTTTCTACTAAATGACTTCAATATTCGGAACAAAGTAAAAAAAATCGTTGTTTGATACTTTTTTATTTTATTCAACACCAATGAGTTAAAAAACATCTTTAAAATAACTTAAAATTAAGTTCGGTTTTTGTTTGTAAACATAGAAAACGTTCCTATATTTGCAACCGCTTAGCACAACAAAGCGCAACAAAACAAGCTTCGGGGAGATACTCAAGCGGCCAACGAGGGCAGACTGTAAATCTGCTGTGTGAACTTCGCAGGTTCGAATCCTGCTCTCCCCACCAAAAAAGTCCTAATGAAAATTAGGACTTTTTTTTATTTCAAAGAGACTCAAAAATTGTGAGAAGATCTGAAAATTTAAGGATTAGAAATGACTGAGCGCTCATTATCTATTTTTTCCGGTCAAAAGAAAGCCTACCGTATTGCCTAATTTATCTACCGCTATATATAAATAACATCAAATACCTTTTACTTTGATATAGGTCTTATCCAATCTACAACTCTCCTCCACTCTACCTTTTCTCTTCTTCATATCTGCCTCAAGCAAAAGTCAAACTTTTAAATCCAATGCTGAATCGTGGCATGATCTACAATCACTCCTCTAATCTTCATTATTTCTTCAACATCCCAATAACTAAGTGTAAATTTTAATTTGAAATATACTGACTGAAGAATTATGTATTTTGGAAAATAATGGCCTTCAGTATTCATTTTTTGATCGGTTTAAAATTCTAAAGACAAAGGTTATTCCAAAATGCGACAGATTTTTTTTGGCATCCTTTAATAAATCATTTTATAATTTGCAAAATAAAGACTTATTCTGAATACAATAGACCATTTTTTTTGCGATTATTAAGTTGAAAACTACTTTTCAACGAGTATTTAAGTAATTCAAAGATAAAGAAAATCAAATCAAAATAAACATTATAATTTTGATCTCGTAATTAATATGTTAATTTTTTAAGATAATCTTAATCTCGACTTATTACCGCTCCTTAATTTTAATCAACTTTAAACTGATTAAAAACACGCAAAAAGTTCATAGTACATCCTGTCAAATTTTAAAAATAAGAGATTATGAAAAACATTACTTCTTTTTTTAAAAACCTGAAAAACGTTTTCATAACGTTGCTTCTAATATTTAATATTTATTCTTCATTTTCTCAAGTAGATTTAAGAACCTGTGGTTTTAGTTGTACATCAAACAATTATACGCTAACAGATGTGTATCTAAGTCTTTCCAATGTAAATGGAGTTCCCATTACCAATACAACCTGCACAATTGGTCAAGTACAGCAGGTTTATATTTATCTTAATTACTCTTCCAACTCAAATTCCAGTATCCACTTTGCACGATTAAATTCCGATTTAACTATTGCAGGAACTACCACTTTTTTAAATGTTTTATTAGGAGATATTGTTCCTGGGTCAAATAAAAAGTTATTATATGGTCCATTCAACTGGACTTGTGGGGACGAATTAAGCCTTACAAACACAATAATAGCTTGGAAAACGAATAGTAATAATGATCCTGGGCCAAACTATCAATGTAGTAGTTTTTCAAATTCTCAATGTGATTTTACAAATTCATTTATTATTTCTAAACCTTTAGCGGTTCAGTTCAGTTACAAAGCATGTAAGGTTGGTACAAATACTACGGTTAACTTTACATCGACAACAAATGGGGGAAAACCTCCTTATACCTATGCTTGGGATTTCAAAAATGATGGTGGGGCACCCGATTCAACTATAGCTAATCCAACCTATACTTATACAACTTCAAATAATACGGCAAAATTAACCGTTATAGATTCCCAAAACATATCAAATTCATATACACTTCAAATAATAGAGCCGACTGAACTAATGTTGAGTGAAACCCATACCAATGTAGGTTGCAGTGGGGGTACTTCTTCTATCACATTGAATGTCGCTGGTGGTACACCTAATTATACGTATCTATGGAGTACCGGTGCTACTACAAAAGATTTAGCAAATGTTACCTCCGGAACCTATACTGTTACCGTTACGGACAGCAACAACTGTACAAAACAACTTTCTGTAACAATAACTAATGGAGATACAATTAAACCGATAATCGCTCCATTACCTTCTCCTACAACGATTAATTGTCCAAACACACCTGTATTTGATCAAGCAACAGCTACTGATAACAGTGGGACAGTCACCTCGCTTACATTCGTTGATGTAAATACCCCCGGATCATGCCTTGGTAAGTACTCAATTACCAGAACGTGGACAGCAAAAGACGCCTGTAATAACACTTCACTTCCAGTAAGTCAAACAATAAATGTTGTAGACAATACAGCTCCTACTTGGACTACAGCACCAACGAATCTTAATGTAACTTTACAATGTAGTAATACTGCAGGTTTAGCTAATGCTCAAGCACAATTCCCGATTGCAACTGACGCTTGTGATACGGATGTGACAAACATTGTAAAAGT